>JAJRQP010000258.1 GCA_024280195.1 Bacteroidota bacterium
AAATGTATTTTCTTAAATTACTAGGTGTATCTCTTTTGGGATCGATGGAGAAAGATAAAAACTGAACATGTTCTTTCAAATCAGATGTTGCTTCGTTTAAAATTTGCATGTTAGAAGTCATTGGCGGACAAATTGTTGGACAACTTGTAAAGAAAAAGTCCACTATCCATAATTTATCTTTAATACTTTCTGAAGAAATAACTATCGAATCTTGGTTCAAGTATTCAAATTCAGGAACAAGGTGGTAAATAGTATCAGCAACCTCTTCTCCGTCAATCATTTTATAATCAACATCTCTTTCTCCCAGAATAGGAAGGATGCGTTTTGTAGGGGCTGAATTCTCACAAGAAGAAAAAGCAATAATTGCTGCAACTAAAAAGAGGATTGGCTGTTTCATAGCTACTTTTTATTTTCTCGTGCTTCTTTTTGATCGTATTCTTTTTGCAACAATCCAATGTGTTGGTTCATTCTACGAATCATACCTTCGGTAGTTCCAGAAAGGACCATTCTTAAATGATTGTTTCTATCGAGCAAAAGCAACAGTTCTTGAAACGCTTGTCCTCCATAAAATTCATCACCTTCTCTGAGTAAACGTTCGTCATTTCTTTCAAAATCATATAAAGATTTAGCATCACCAGAAGCCAAAATCCACACATCAGGATTATAATCTTCTACTCTATCGTACAACATTTGCTCTACAGATGATAAGTCTTCCAAAGGATTCCCTTCTCCGTCTGTCACAAACGAAACGATTCTAAATGCATCTTTACGAGGATCTTTACGCATTTTCTGAAAGACCAATTGGTCTAGGTGCCAAACGGATATTGCGCAATCATCAGGGCAAGACTCTTGAATGGTAGTCACAAGAATTAAATGCTCATCGAAATCTTTTTCAGTGTACTTCTTTCCTTTTGCATCTGTAAAAGAATAACTGTTTGCTGCGCCAAAATCGTCTAATTGCTTGAACTTATGTTCGCAACCTCTCGTACTAATAAAGACCAAAATAAAAGCTGGACCAAACAAAAGAAGTATTACTAATAACTTTTGTTTGAGTCCAGCAGACTTTTTTTTCGACATGTTTGTCTATTTAACTTGCGTATTGAGTAAGAGCAGCAAAGATTGCGTTACCTTCATTAATTAGTACAAAGATTAGGTACAATGCAAAAATGAAATATGGAACGAGAATCACATACCTCATCGCTTTTCTTTCATCACCTAAATGCATAAAAGAAAGAACAATGTACGCTGCTTTAACTAGTGTAAGAACAATGTAACTAATTTTAATTGCTGTCCACACACCTTCAGAAACAGCAGACTTAGGAAACATAATTCCAACGGCAACTTCTAACGCTGTTATAATTGTAAGAATAGCTGTTACTTTCCAGATAGTCTTACGTAGCTTAACTCCTTCTTCTTCGCTATGGTGTCCTTCTAAAGAATATTCTATAATATCATCTCTTAACATAATGTTATATTTTTTAAATTAAACGAGGTAGAAAAATGTAAATACAAATACCCAAACTAAATCGACAAAATGCCAGTATAGTCCAGTTTTCTCAACCATTTCGTAGTGACCTCTTTTATGGTAAACACCTCCAATTACTCCAAATAAAATAATCAAGTTGATCATTACACCCGAGAATACGTGAAAACCGTGAAAACCTGTAATGAAGAAAAAGAACTGTCCGTAGTGTTGTGGACCGTATTCGTTTTGCTTCATGTTAGCACCGTAGATGATTCTATTTTTCTCACCAGAATTAACTGCTTCTTCGTACATTGCTACCGCTTCTGCACCTTCAATTTTATCTCCAATTTTGTATTTACCACCAAATTCTTTTATATCTAAAATTAAATCAGTATTCGCTGCTTTATTGATTTTAGCTTGAGAACCATCGTGTAGTGTAATTATTTCGTTGTGAACATGACCTTCTGCAACTGCGTGCGTATATTCATGTTTTAAGTCTTCTGTGATTTTGTCTCCAACAGCGTGGTGATGACCAGCAACGGTTACTTCAAAGTTTTTAATTTCTCCGAAATTTCCTTTTACAATAGCTTGAGAGCCATCTGCCAATTCAACACGTCCAAATTCTGTCCCGTGAATAAAGTGAGACCATTCCCATGCTTGCGACCCAACGAAGAAAAAACCACCAACGATTGTCAATGCCAACCATTTTGTAACTTGTTTCTTATTCATTCTGTGTCCTGCCTCAACAGCCAAAACCATTGTTACCGAAGAAACAATAAGGATAAATGTCATCAATGCAACATAGATCAATGGGTAGTTACCATCTAAGAACGGCAACGAGTGAAAAGTCTCTTCACCAATTGGCCAAGAACCTAAATAATCGTGTCTTGTAAAACCGTACGAAATTAATAATCCACTGAATGTCAAAGCATCAGATACCAAGAAAAACCACATCATTAGTTTTCCATAACTCGTGCTAAAAGGAGACATTTTCCCTCCCCAAAGGGTTTTAGCATCAATTTGTTTAGAAGCGTGTCCAGCCATCTTAATAAAATTTTATGTGCAAGTTTAATGAATAAAAAGCAAAAATAGTAATAAATAGAGCCATAAAAATCCTAAAAAGTGCCAGAAGGCAGCTCCCATCTTTATGGTTATCGTATTTCCTTCATTTATTCTACCTGAAAATGAGCCAATTAAGAGCTTAGCTAGATAGAATAATGTAAAAATAATATGCAATAAATGTAAGAAGGTAATCATGAACAAATAAGCTGATGCCGTATCTGCAGATTCCATTGATTTTATCTGAAGGTAGTTGGATAATTTTTTTCCATCCAATTGCAACTGTCTATTCTCATATTGCAATGCTTTACCTTTGTAATAGATTTGAAAATCCTTTCCTAATTCTCCTCTAACGTAAAAATCTCCTCGTTGGTCTCTTACATTTACGGCAAGGTAAGCCAATCTAAGACGATCTAAATAAAGCAGTTCAATGCCCTCTCCAGTCAAAAGATGACCTTCTTTTTCCGTCATAGGTACATTCTCAAAATACAGAATAAAATCTTTACCGTATTGTGAAACCTCAAAAGCTTTCTTTTCATCAACTTGATGAAATTGAGCCATGAAATTTTGGTAAGCTTTCAATTCTCCTTCGGTCATCTTTTTTCCTTTCAACAGAAAATCATTGCCATTGATTTCGATAAAATCACCTTTGTATTTTACTTCGAAATAGTCACCATATTTACCATCTGTTACCAGAACTTGACTTACCACGTGGACTCCATTATCAAAAAGCGCGAAATAACCTTTAAATTGGAAGTAAACGAATGCTAGACCTAAAACAAAGGTTATGGACATAAACATTTTTAACATCGATTGATTGCCTTTTTTTGCAGCAGAAACAGCCAATAAAAATGTCAAACTACTCAGAATGATTGCTGTTGTACTGATCCAAAAAGGAGTTGGTAAATCATACTTCAGCCAAAAAGAATCTCCCATTGAGACGATGTACGCAGAGGTTAATCCTGCAAACAACATCACAATACTGAACATACTAACATACACCAAGTTCAACCGTGCTTTGTTCGATTGCTCTTTGTATTCTTTCTCTTCTATTTCTTTCGGGGTTAACTCTTCACTCATGTTGTTAAGAAATTAATTATTGCATCATCGATGCGATCAAATACGTAAACGAATTGAATAATAGGTAGGTATAAAAATGAGGCAAACATTAGTTTTTTGGCATCCTTATCTGCTAAAGTCAGATACAATCGATAAGCGAGGTAAAAGAATCCCAATCCAAAAACGACGGCAAAAATTAATGAAACCACACCTGAAAGTCCTAGCACCCAAGGCAAAATACTGAATGGGATTAACATAAAAGAATAAACTACTACTTGAAATGCAGAGCCTTTTGTTTTTCCTTCTCTAGATGGTAGCAGTGAGAATCCACCGGCTTTGTAATCGTCGTACATCACCCAAGCGATTGCCCAAAAGTGTGGGAATTGCCAAGTAAACTGCACAAAGAATAAGATACCTGGGATAAATCCAAATTCATTGGTATGAGCAATTGCTCCTAACATCGGTGGAATTGCTCCAGGCAATGCTCCAACAAAAACAGCCCAAGGCGTTCTTGTTTTTAATGGTGTGTATGCAAATACGTATAAGACAAATGCAAGAAGACCTAGCAAGGCAGAATACAAGTTAATCATGTATAGCAATGCCGTTCCTGTTATTAAGCAAAAGGCAATCACAAACAAACCTTCCCTTACAGACATTTGTCCTTGCGGAATTGGTCGTCCTTCGGTGCGTTTCATTAATTTGTCGAGGTCTTTTTCCCAAATTTGGTTAGAACCATTGGATGCTGCTGTAACTAATAAACCACCTAGTAATAGATGAAAAATAATGTGTCCATCTGATCCTCCGACAAATAGGTAGCCCGTCAAGGCTGAAACAATCACCAATGCAGAAAGTCGAAACTTTGTAAATACGATGTATGCCTTGATTTTTTTCCCCATGGATGATTTTTCGATCTTGATTTTTTTCTTTGAAAAGAATTTCAACGCAAAAATAACAATTCTCTAGCGTAATAAAGCAAATAGTGAAGAATAAAAAATCCCTTTTAACTTCTGCTAAAAGGGATTTAAAATATTGGTTGGTTGTATGCGATTAGATAATCAACATCGCATCACCATAAGAATAGAATCTGTATTTTTCTTTTACTGCTTCTTCGTATGCAGACATCATTAATTCGTGCCCTCCAAAAGCAGAGACCATCATTAATAAGGTTGACAATGGTGTGTGAAAGTTCGTAATAAGCGCATCAGCAATGCTAAAATCGTACGGAGGGAAGATGAATTTATTGGTCCAACCTTCGTATGGCTTTAACATACCTTCTGTAGAAACAGATGTCTCGATAGAACGCATTGCAGTAGAACCTACTGCAATTATTTTCTTTTTGCTTTTTTTCGCGTTATTGACCATGTCAGCGCATTCCTTTGTGATAAACGCTTGTTCAGAATCCATTTTATGCTTTGTTAAATCCTCTACTTCTACTGGACGAAAAGTTCCTAGTCCAATGTGTAAAGTAACCTCAGCAAAGTTCACTCCTTTCAATTCCAAACGCTTCATCAACTGACGAGAAAAGTGCAATCCTGCAGTTGGTGCCGCTACTGCTCCTATTTCTTTTGCATAAATTGTTTGGTAACGTTCTTCGTCGCTTTCTTCTACCTCTCTTTTGATGTATTTAGGAAGTGGAGTTTCACCCAATTCGTAAATCTTCTCTTTGAATTCTTCGTAAGAACCATCAAATAAGAACCGCAAAGTACGCCCTCTAGAAGTTGTGTTATCAATTACCTCTGCAACTAATGACTCATCTTCACCGAAGTATAATTTATTTCCGATTCTAATTTTTCTTGCTGGATCTACTAAAACATCCCACAGTAAACTTTCTCGGTTTAATTCTCTCAATAAGAAAACTTCAATTTTGGCACCTGTTTTTTCTTTGTTTCCATACATTCTTGCAGGGAATACTTTGGTGTTGTTCATTACCATTACATCTTCTTCATCGATGTAATCAATGATGTCTTTAAACATTTTATGCTCAAACTTACCTGTATCTCTGTGAACAACCATCAAACGAGATTCATCTCTATTTTCTGCAGGGTACTCAGCAATTAACTCTTCCGGTAGGTCGAAGGCAAATTGCGATAATTTCATTTTATTCATATCGAAAGTATTTCTTTTCTAAAAATGGAACGCAAAGGTATAAATAATAAGGGAAATGTTAATTAACATTTAAAAATTAAAAATGAAGAATGACGAATGACTCTACAATTCTGCGTCTTCGATAAATGAAATCCATTCTTCTACCGTTTTTGCATCTTTGATGTTTTGTTCTCCTGATTGGGTCCTGCGCAATTCAATTAACGTTCCACCTGAATTTAGTTTTTTACCAAAATCATTGGCAATTGAACGAATGTAGGTTCCTTTACTACAGGTAATTTCAAATTTTACTTGTGGAAAATCACTGCTATCAATTTCAAATCCATGAATAGTAATCGTATTGACTTTCATTTTCACTTCTTGCCCTTCACGCGCCAATTCATACGCTCTTTTGCCATTGATTTTCTTAGCAGAAAAAATAGGGGGTGTTTGTTCTTGTTCTCCCAAAAAAGATTTCCGAACTTCTTCCATCACCTCTTTTGTGATGTGCTCTGTTGGAAATTCTTCGTTAAATTCAGACTCTAAATCGTAAGAAGGAGTTGTTTTTCCAAGGAGAATCGTTCCTGTATAGGTTTTCTCACCAACCATTAAGTCATTAATGAGCTTCGTATGTTTGCCGATGCATAAAACGAGTAAACCTGTTGCTAAAGGATCTAATGTTCCTGCGTGACCCACTTTTAATTTCTTTACACCCAATCTTTTTCTCAAGTGCCAACGCAACTTATTGACTACGTCAAAAGAAGTCCATTCGAGCGGTTTATCTACTAAGATGGTGGTGCCTTGGCAAAATTCAGTTAGCATAAAGATGGAGTATTAGAGTTTTGGAACATTGGAGTTTTAGAATTAAAATGTTACTTAAACACTGCCCAACCGATGGCAATGATTCCGACGGCGAAGCAATAATAAGAGAAGTAAGATAATTTACTTTTCTTTACGAGGGCAATCATCCATGTGCAGGCTATAATTCCTGTGATAAACGCGGCGATAAACCCAATGCTAATTGCGCTCATAGAAACCCCTTCTGTTGTAAAATCATCGCTCATTAAGTCTTTTGCCATTTTTCCAAAAATCAATGGGACTACCATTAAGAAAGAAAACCGGGCAGCTTTTGATCGGTCAACACCTAGAAGAACAGAAGTTCCGATTGTTGCACCTGAACGAGAAATTCCTGGTAGAATGGCAATTGCTTGAGCAATTCCAATTACGATTGAGTTAGAAACGCTTACTTTTTTATTGGTGTTTTCTGCTTTATCAGCCAAAAACAATAATAGACCTGTAACGATTAGCATCACTCCCACCAATAAAATTTGTCCATTGAAAAAACCTTCAATGACATCGTCAAATAGAAGCCCAACAATTGCTGCTGGAATCATAGATAATACAATTTTCAACGCAAACATGAATTCTTCATTCATTTTGAACTGAAACAAACCTTTGATAATTTCGAGAATGTCTTTTCTAAAAACAACGACGGTACTCAATGCCGTTGCAAAGTGAAGAACAACTGTCATCATCATACTAGATTCTCCTGAAAGTTCTTGCCCTTGAATGGCTTTTACCAATTCTAAATGTCCACTACTACTTACCGGAAGAAATTCCGTAAGCCCCTGAATAATACCAAGAATTAATGCTTCGAGAAAACTCATGCGGTTTATTTAGTTGCTTTAGGCTTTTTCATAATTGCGTAAATGATAATCGCAAAACCTGCAACGATGAGCATAGGAGCAATTGTAATTCGCATCGTGCTGAACATTTCTCCATCAAACTCATTGGGATCTTCGTTGGCACCACCAATCATTAGTATATAACCTAATACATTAACAGCAAGGCCGATAAGTAGAAGTTTATAATTATCCTTATTAAAGGAAAAAGGTGCGGTTTTATTGTATTCTTTTAAAGAAACATTCCCTGTGTTTGATATTGACACATCATCCAATAAGTCTGCTTTATTTGACTTTCTTTCTACTGCTTTCTTTTCACTCATGATGCGAATTTAATATAAATCATCCAATTTAAGACGCAAATATTTGTTAAGAGCGAACCAAGTGGAAATAAACGTGATGATAACTCCAAAGAGAATCAAGCATACAACTAGTAAAATGAAGTTTTGAAAACCAAAACTTATTTCTATTGCACTGATCATATTATTCATTGCATAGAACAATCCAAATAACAAAGCGATGGCAATAACACCACTGACAATACCTATTCCGATTGCTTGCCATAAGAATGGTTTACGAATGTAACTGGACTTTGCCCCCACTAATTGCATGGTCTTAATGGAGAATCTTTTAGAATATAGCGCCAACCGTATTGTATTGTTAATCAATGCGAAAGCAACTAAAATAAGCAATAAAGCCACTGCTCCGAAAAGAAAAATAAATTGTTTAAATCCAAGGTTGACCTTTTGAACACTTGCTTCATCGTAACTGACTTCGTCAAGTTGATCTCCATATACAGAAAGTAAAGTGTCTTTAATTCCCTGCATACCCTCTAAAGTTGCAAACTGAGCTTTCGGTCTAAAACCAACGGTTGGAGGCAATGGATTCTCCCCCTCAAAAATGGCTAAAATATTGTCTGCATTTTGATCTTCTCCTGTAAATTCTTCGATGGCTCTTTCTGGAGAAACAAAAAACACATCATTGAACTGATGCCATGTTTTCAATTCTTGCTCCACTTGTTTAATATCTGAAGAATTCATGCTTGGCACAAAAAACAAGTCACCTTGCAAACTTTCTTTTGCTTGTTTTTGCACATTGTCCAAGCCGAAAAAACCACCCATAACAATTCCAATCATGAACAGGACCAAAGAAATTCCAATGATGGTTGAAATGTAACTCGATTTTACTCCGCGTTTATTTAATTTATCGACATTTTTACTCATTCTGTGAAGGTAGATAATAAGTCGAGTGATAAAATGAGAATGAGGGGAAGTTTTGAAAGCCTGTGTGTGAATAATTTGTTTTCAAACAATCCTCCCCCTTAATCCCCCTCCAAAGGGGGAAACCGCACATACTGAATTCACTCTGAAAAACTGAAATGAAAATAGATAGAAATCCTATCCTTACTATTTTGAGCACCACCCTTGAAAGAAGATCTAACTTCTTTTTCCCTTCAAAATAAATCGATTTAAAAAATCAACCGTATATTGTCAAAGCAAAAAATTAAACCATGGGAGAATTTAAATCAGACATCGAAATTGCACAGGCTGCAACAATGCGACATATAAAAACGATTGCAGAAAAATTAAACATCGTAGAGGACGACCTAGAATTGTACGGGAAATATAAAGCAAAACTTCCTCTTTCGTTAATTAATGAATCTGAGATAAAGAAGAATCATTTAGTTTTAGTGACGGCGTTAACACCAACTCCTGCTGGAGAGGGGAAAACAACAACTTCAATTGGTTTGACTGAAGGGATGAATAAAATTGGTAAGAAAACAACGGTTGTTCTTCGTGAACCTTCTTTAGGCCCTGTCTTCGGAATCAAAGGAGGAGCCGCTGGTGGTGGTTATTCTCAAGTACTACCAATGGAGGACATCAATCTTCATTTTACAGGTGACTTTTCTGCGATAGAAAAAGCGAACAACTTACTTTCTGCACTTTTAGATAACAACCTGCAAAGTAAGACGAAGAATTTAGGTATAGACCCAAGAACCGTAGGTTGGAAAAGAGTCATGGACATGAACGATCGAGCATTGCGTGATATCACCATTGGATTAGGTGGTGTTTTTAACGGTGTTCCTCGTCAAGATGGGTTTAACATTACTCCTGCTTCAGAGGTAATGGCAATTCTTTGTATGACAGAGAATTTTGAAGATTTAAAAACTCGATTAGGGAATATTTATGTCGGAATGACTTACGATAAAAAACCTATTTATGCACGTGATTTAAAAGCCGAGAATGCAATGGCTATCTTGTTGAAAGATGCAGTACAACCTAATTTAGTTCAAACAATGGAAGGGAATCCTGCAATTATTCACGGTGGACCATTTGCCAACATTGCACAAGGAACCAATACTATTCTTGCCACTAAAATGGGACTTTCTCTTTCTGATTATGTAATAACAGAAGCAGGATTTGGTGCCGATTTAGGTGCTGAGAAATTTTTAGATATTAAATGCGTTTCAGGAGGATTGAAACCTGAGACCGTTGTGTTAGTTGCAACAATTAGAGCATTGCGTCACCATGGTGGGGCAAAGAAGGAAGAATACAATACGGCAAGTGTTGAAAGAGTAACGAAAGGAATTGTGAACTTAGAAAAGCACATTGAGAACATTCAAAAATTTGGATTGAATCCGGTTGTTGCCATTAATGCATTTCCAACAGACACTGCTGAAGAAGTAAAAGTAAT
>JAJRQP010000259.1 GCA_024280195.1 Bacteroidota bacterium
CAAGCGTTTTAATGTTTCTTGTCGTTCTTTTTGTAATTCTCCTAAAGAATAATTAGGGTCAACATCAATGATATTGAGAGAAAGTCCAAAGGTTTCACTGTACGTTATTTTAACCAATAAAAGAAGCGTCATGTCATCCTTCAAAGGTTCTTTTACTGTTTGAATGAACCGTTTATTGATTCGGTCGAAATTCGTTTGCCAAATCATTCCTCTGATTTCTGCAACAATTCTACCGTCTTGTTTTTCGAGTAATTCTGGGTAGCAATGCCCCTTTTTTGAAAGGTTCAGCTTGTGCATTTCTGCTTTCACCCAATAAGTAGAAGAATAGCGTTGCTCCAATGTTTTCTTGATAGAAGAAAGAACTTGCTTTAAGGTAAATATTTTGGGAGCATCGGACATTAAAACAAAGCTACAATTTTTGGGAGAAAAATGATTCCTCCAATAATAAATGCAGTTATTGCACTGAATAATACTCCTGCCGCAGCAAGGTCTTTTATACGTCCAATTAAGTTGTTTTTTTCGGGAGAAATAAAGTCGCAAACATTTTCTATGGCAGAATTAAAAATTTCCACAACGATCACAAACCCTATAGCAAAGACGAGCGCTACCCACTCTAAGGGGCTGACTTTCAACCACAACCCTAGAGCGATAGCACAGGTTGCTAGTACAATGTGAATCCAAGAATTATGTTCTTCTTTTACAAGAGTCTTCATTCCATTGAAGGCAAATTTGAAACTTGCGAGCCTTTTGGAGAAGGAGAATTTTTTATTTTTCATTAGTTGAATTTAGTTATATTTTTCCTTTATTTTAATCAAAGCATCCTGCAATTTTTTAAATTTGTTTCATGCAAAACATTCACACCTATAATTTCCAAGACAAACGCGCATTGATTCGTGTAGATTTTAACGTTCCAATTAATAAAGAAACGTTAGAAATAACAGATGACACAAGGATTCGTGCAGCTGCTCCAACCATTAAAATGATTTTAGAAAAAGGAGGTTCAGTTGTTTTGATGTCCCACATGGGAAGACCAAAAAATGGACCTGAAGATCGTTTTTCGTTAAAGAATATCATTACGCACCTTTCTAAAGTGATAGGTGTTGATGTTAAATTTGGTGGAGATTGCATCGGAAAAGATGCTCTTGCAATGAGTGAGAATTTACAACCAGGAGAAGTGATGCTTTTAGAAAACCTTCGTTTTTACAAGCAAGAAACCGCAGGAACTGAAGAGTTTGCAAAGCAATTGGCAAAGCATGGTGATGTTTATGTTAATGATGCTTTCGGAACGGCTCATCGTGCGCATGCAAGCACTACTGTTGTGGCAAAATTCTTTCCGAATGATAAACTATTTGGTCTTTTAATAGAAGGGGAAATTAAAAGCGTTGATAAGGTGCTGAATTCTACCGAAAAGCCGTTGACAGCAATTGTCGGTGGAGCAAAAGTCTCTTCTAAAATTACGATTATAGAAAGACTGCTTAGTACTGTCGACAACCTCATTGTTGGAGGCGGAATGGCTTACACATTTGTCAAGGCACAAGGAGGAAAGGTTGGAAATTCACTCGTTGAGGATGACTTTTTAGATGTTGCCACTAAGATTCTTCGTGAAGCAAAGGAGAAGGGAGTCAATTTATACATCCCAGTAGATTCAGTAATTGCGGACGCATTTAGCAACGAGGCAAATATTGAAGAAGTTTCTATTTCGGAGATTCCAGACGGTTGGATGGGACTTGATGCTGGAACGCAAACGAAGAAAGATTGTTCCGAAATTATTCGAAATTCTAAGGTTATTTTATGGAATGGACCAATGGGTGTTTTTGAAATGGAAAACTTTCAATCGGGAACTAAAACCGTTGCCGAAGCTATCGTTGAAGCAACTTCTAACGGTGCTTTTTCTTTGATTGGTGGTGGTGATTCTGTCGCAGCGATTAATAAGTTCAATTTAGCAGATAAAGTAAGTTACGTTTCGACAGGTGGAGGAGCAATGTTGGAGTATTTAGAAGGAAAAGAATTGCCGGGTATTGCGGCTATAAAGGGATGATGATAACTTAATGGAACGCAGATGACGCTGATATTTATGATTGATGCTGTTGCGCACTGTATTTTACAAGAGTGAGTTTGGTTATATACTCTAAAGAACGAGTTTTTAAGTCTTCAAATTCCTTTTCAGAAAGCGTCTCTTTTCCTGTTGCTCCTTTCTTGAATAAGTGAACGATGTTTTTGTCTAATTGCAGTTCATTTCCTGATAAACCATAGATTAATAGTTGCTGAACGACAACAATGTGACCGAAGTTCCATAGCATGGAGTTAGAAAATCCAGCAGGAACGGTCGTTAGTTGCTCGTAGGAGAATTTATCCATTAAATCTAGCACAAAACGCCTAGTAGAACGGAGAGTGTTGATGGAGTATTGTATGTTTTTCATGCTTCTATAATCGTTGTTCCAAAATTTCTATTCTCTTCGCGATTGGAGGATGTGTTGCAAACAAATTTCTAAGCGTTGCTAAAAAACCTGTTTTCACGCCACTGTTTTCGATAAACATTTGCTTCACATCGTTGCTTTTCACATCTACTTCTGGGTTGGTTGAAATTTTTCGCAATGCGGAGGCAAGTGCATGAGAATTTTTGGTTAACTCTACTGCTCCTGCATCTGCTAAATACTCTCTTTTTCTCGATAAAGAAAAACGAAAAAGGAGGGTTAAGAAATAGCCAAGCGTTGCAATTACCACAGCGATAATTAATATTTTAGGATCCATTTTACTGTCTCTTCTTCTACCTCCAAACATAAAGGAGCGCATTCCAATCTGAATAAGAAAACCGAAAATTCCGACAAAAACAATAGAAATGATGAGTAAACGAACGTCTTTGTTTCTAATGTGTGTCAATTCGTGAGCAATTACTCCTTCTAGTTCATCGTCGGTTAAGCGTTCGATAATTCCAGTTGTTAGTGTAACAGAAAAAGACTTGGTGTCAATTCCAGAAGCAAAAGCATTGAGTCCAGGAGAGTTAATGACAAATAACTTCGGCATTGGCATTCCAATAGACATGCATAGGTTCTCCGTCATGTTGTAAATCGTCGTATTCTCTTTTCGAGAAAGAGATTTTGCCTTTGTCGATCGTTTGATAATTGCAGTGTGAGAAAAATAGGCAATCAGAAACCAAACACCAACACCAACAATTACGAAAGGAACAGTTCCTAAAAAGGATTGATTAACAAGCTCCATGTTGGGTTGATAGCCAATAAAGAAAACGAGATATGTCCCCCCTAAAATTATGGCAGGAAAAGAAATTAACAGCAATAATGACTTGAAGTTATTTTGCCGAATTTGTTTTTGTAATCCTATGTAACTCATTTAAGAATTAAAATTTAATCTCTGGTGCTTTATCCATTTCTGCACGTTGCACATCTCCTAAATCAAACATGGGTTGAGGCGTCATTTTTTTCATGTTCGCTACAAAGTTGGTTGGAATAGATTCAATTGCTGTATTTAATTCTTTTGTTGCAGAGTTAAAGAAACGCCTAACAGCCGCCAATTTATTTTCTACATCAGAAATTTCGTCCTGCAATTGTAAGAAATTGGCACTTGCTTTTAAGTCTGGGTATGCTTCCACTTGAATATTGAACCCACCCATTGCGGCAGTTAATTCATTGTTTGCATCAATTTTATCATTAATTGATTTCGCACCCATAGCACGTGTTCTCGCTTCTGTAATTCGAGTTAAAACACCACTTTCGTGATCCATGTATCCTTTAACGGTAGAAATCAACTGAGGGATTAAATCGTAACGCTGTTTTAATTGTACATCAATATCAGCAAACGCATTTTCTCTGTTGTTTTTTAAGGCAACTAATTTATTGTTAGCAGAAATATACCAAAGTATCACTACTGCTCCAATTCCTAATAAAATCCATAATCCTGTCATAATAATCTTGTTAAATTTTTACCTAAAGATATAAAATTTGTTGGGATTTGTAACTTTTCTGTAACTTGTTGGTCTTACAGTTGAAAGAAAAATAAATGACTCAAAAAGAGTACAATAAAGCAGTGGATGAATTTTCGGATAATATTTTCCGATTTGCATTGAAGCATCTTAGAAATGAGATGTCTGCAAAAGACATTGTGCAAGAGACATTTACGAAGGTTTGGGTAAAGCATGAAGAGGTGAGTTATGAGAAAGTAAAATCCTATTTATTTACCACAGCTTATCATGCAATTGTTGATTGGGCGAAAAAAGAAAAACGTTCTGGAGACATTGAACAAACAGAAGAAAGAGGTTCAACACAGAGTATGAGTTTTGAAGTACAAGAGGTTTTGACAGAAGCGTTAGAAAAACTACCTGAAATTCAAAAATCTGTGGTGCTTTTGAGAGATTATGAAGGTTATAATTATGCAGAAATAGCAAAAATCACGAAGTTGAGTGAGTCACAAGTGAAAGTGTATATTTTTCGCGCAAGAAAAACATTAAAAGAATATATAAAACGATTGGATTTGGTGATCTAATCAAATAGACAATAGAAATGGAAAAAATAAGTATCTTTAATTATGAAGCATTCTACCTCGATTTTCTTGAAGGAAATTTGAGTGAGGCAGATTCTGCTTTCTTTTTAGAATTCTTAGAAGTCAATCCAGATCTTAAAATGGAGGATGAATTATTGCCTTCATTTTCTGAAGAAAACATTCTTTTAGATGTCACAACGAAAGAAAATTTAAAGCACCATTCAGAAGATGAGAAGGTAGCAATGTCAAATATTGATCATTTCTTAATTGCTCAATCAGAAGGAATTCTATCAGAAGAAAAAGAAAAAGAGGTTGATTCATTTGTTGCTAAAAACATTTCTTTAGCTAAAGAAAAAGTATTGTATGGTAGTGTTTATTTCAAAGCAGATGAAAGCATTGTTTTTACAAATAAGCAATCATTGAAACGTAAAAAAGCACTTGTTCTTTGGCCTTATTATGCCGCTGCTGCGAGTGTAGTGATAGCGATGTTGGTTTGGTATGCTAATTCTAATGGAAAACTGGAAGAACAAACGTTATTTGCAGAGCATGAAGCGCTTAAAAAAGACGAGAGCAAGAATTTTGTTGTGAAAGAGAAAATAAGCGAAGCGATTGATAATGAAATCATTGAATCAGGAGAAGATATTGATTCAAACACAACACCTGTTAATTCTGAGAGAAGAAATTCTCCGAAAAGAATTGAGAACATGGTTCATGAAGATGGAGTAGAAAACAACTTACCAATTGCTGACAATTCTCCAAAAATCATCGAAGAGAAGAATTCAAATAAGAAAAAGCCAATTGTTAATTCAATAGAGAACATTCATTTGGAGCCAATTTCCAATGAAGTATCTTTAGCAAGCAATGATACGCCGACAAATCAAAACAAAGATTACGCATC
>JAJRQP010000260.1 GCA_024280195.1 Bacteroidota bacterium
AATTGTTTGACAAACCTTTGTAAGAGGTTAAAAAAGACGGCATTATATGCGTTTTCTCATAAAATGCCCTTGTAATATTGACCTACATCAGCTTAAAACATGACATTAGTCATTTTTGTTTTCTTGTAATTTATTGAATTTAGCAGTTCAAAAACAACAATAAATATGTCAGAGACAATAGAAGTAACAGAATCAGGAGAAGACATCTTAAAAAATGCAAGCTTTAACCGTTTTGGTTTAATTTCAGCTATTCTACTAATTGTAGGATGTTTGGGAGGAATCACTGTTGGCATGGGAGCAGTGAATGATCTATTTGCTCTTTCATTAGTTGTAATTACAACAATGACAACATTAAGTTTATTACTTGCCATTGCCCCAATGAAGTATATTTTCACCGCTGGAATTATTGCAGTTAGTGTTGACCTAATACTATTAGCTTATTATTTATTGTTCTAAGAACGATTATCATTAAGACGATAAAGGAAGTGTAATTGTAAATACAGTTCCCTTGTTTTTTTGAGAATCGAATTCTATTTGCCCTTTGTGATTTTCGATGATTTGTTTGACCATTGCCAATCCTAATCCCGTTCCTGTGCTTTTAGTTGTAAAGTAGGGGACAAATATTTTGCCTTGTTGTTCTTCCGAAATACCAATACCACTGTCTTGGACAGTAATAATTACTGTTTCTTTCTTTTTCACAATATCTATATCGATTGTTCCTTCTTCGTTACTTGGAATCGCTTGAATGGCATTCTTTATTAAATTATTGAATACACGAACAAATTGATTTTTATCTGCTAATATATCTAGTCGTTCTACATTTGAAGTAACAGAAATTATTATCGTTTCATCATTCTCGAAAACTTCTTTAACACCTTTTATCAAAGAGATTATGTCTAATTGTTCTTGACTTGGATTGGGCATTTTAGCAAAGTTAGAAAACTCATTTGCAATTTTGGTCAATGCATCAATTTGCTCAACAATAGAATTAGCAACCTTCTTTAACTTCTCTCCAGAAGAAGGGTCGTTAGGATCATACGTTCTTAGCAACTGTTGAACACTCAACTTCATAGGTGTCAGAGGGTTTTTTATTTCATGAGCAACTTGTTTTGCCATTTCTCTCCACGCCATTTCTCGTTCACTTTTTGCCAATTGTTGAGCTGTGAATTCTAGTTCTTCTAATTTTCTATTATAATCCTTCACTAATGAACCTATTTCATCTTCTTTGTCATAAGAGATAGGTTCGTTTTGCTTCCCAAACTTAACGTTAGCAAAACTATCCTGGATGATTCTTAACGGAGAAGTTAACCAGTTTGAAATAAAAATGGCAAGGATTATTGAAATGGCTAGTAAGAGAATAAAGACGTTAATTATTGCGACTAAAAATTTCTGAATTTGATGTTCAAACTCTCGCTGTTGACCAAAGTGTTGAAGATTAATAAAACCCATCAATACATTCGCATTATTGTAAAATGGCTTGTATGCAGAAGAATAATTTAGTTGACCAATGTTTTCTTTCTGAATGAACTCACTTTGTTTCATAAATTTCAAATGATTGACTGCAATAGGGTTCATTTGTTCACTTAGTAAGCCGACATTAAAAACTTTGGGTCTGGAGGTTGCTAAAAGATAACCTTGTTTGTCGTATAGGTTAATGTCGGTATAGAAAACACGGGCAAATTTTTGGAGAATATATTGCATCCTGTCTCCGTTCTCATTGATGGATAAATTCTCATAACTCCCAAGCTTTGCTTTCACCTCTGTTTGCACAGAACTTAATTTCTCACTGATCACATCATTGGTCAATTGGTTGTATTGAGAAGTAACAAACAAACCACTTCCCCAGCCGAAAGCAAGTAAGGAAACAAAAACCAAAGCAATTAAAACGGTTTGAATTTTCATGGCTAAACTCAATGTTTTTCCGAAACCTTTTTTAGTATTTATTCTGAATAGCAAAGGCATTAAAAGCAAGCCGTACAAACTGAATAAATAGGAGAATGAAGTTATGAAATCAATAAAAGTATGATTCCGAACGGATAGCATCACTAAGTCTTTGCCTGATTTAGTGAGTGCATAATGGTTGAACTTTCCATAGTTAAAAAACCCGGTTTTATTGATGGGAGCAGGAATCATCACGTTCTGATTAGAAGGATAATTGAAGTCACCGTAATTGGTAATCAGTCGTGATGCTTGATAACGAGCAATGGAATAGGCTTCTAATGGTTCCAAAACATTAGATTTAGAAGAAATGAGCAACCTCGGAAAACCAATTTCCTCGGGTATTTTTTTTGATTTTAACGTACAGAATAAAATAGCTTTTGCCCCATTTTTCCCTTCAATTTCTTGTCTTATGATATAGTTGTATTGTTTTGCATAGTCATCAATGAAGAAGATGTTAGAATCTATTTCTGATGCTATTCCCGAATTCTCAAGAATACTATTTAACTCGTCAAATTGAGAGGTAGAGTCTTTGAGTTTATCAATTAACGGAAGGTGTTGAGCGTTAAACAGGTGAAAATCGAGCTCGTATCGTTCCCAGTAATCATTAAAAACACGCCTCTCTAAGCCCTCTTGAAAAGCAGAAACACTGATGAGTTTTGGGTCAGAAATAAATCGTTTAAGAAACTTATCATTTTTTAATTTTTTTGAAGTAGAAAGGTATTCTATTTCTGTAATGACATCTTTTTCGGTTAGTAGTTGTTTTGCGTAAATGGCTCTTTCACTCCTTTCTTTTTCTACATTAAAATACTCCATAACAGATGCAAGAACGATAGAAAAGACGAGGAGTAAAATAATGCCCGCACCAAGTTGATTCGATTTTTTATGACGATAAATAAGATAAATAACCAATTCGTAAAAAAACAAAGGGAAAATTGCTGCGAAAATCAACTGGTTGCCAAAGTTGATTTCACTTAGAAAAAAAATGCAACTTAAAACAAAACTAATCACGGCTAGTTGAGCACCAGTGATCAATTGTTTTTTACACGCTGTAGCAATTGACTTTACCAATTTAAAGTAACTATAAAAGAAGACTCCGATACTTGAAATCGCCAAAAAGGAAAATACATCTAAAGAGAACAATTCCGTTATTATTAAAGATATAGAAGAGTGATTAATTAATCCTTTTGTTAAAAAAATAAGCAAAAACCAGCACCCAAAAGAAACGACGTATAGAAATAGCAACAGGTATTTTTGCGGTTTACCTTTCTTGAGAACTGCAACAAAAGATTGAAGTTCATTAAATAAGTAGATAAGTACTAAAACATTGACCAGATACTCAAAAAAGTTAGGAAATAAAGGATTAGCTCCATATAAACTTGGGTCAAAAGCAATGGTTCCATTTAAAAACCCAAACCAATTAAATTGCAAAGAAAGAAAGCGTGCGAATATTACTATTAGTGGAATAGCCCACTTTATTTGTTTACGGATAGTTTTTCTTTTTTCTCTTACCCAGTATAACCAAATAGAAATTGAAGCAAGAATAGACACTAATAGAAGAACGGAGTGGCTTCTACTAATTGTTTGTTGATTTTCAGGTTCAATGGAGAATAAAAACTGTTTTTTCTTAGAAAAAACAGGATAACCATTTTCTTCATCAAGAGTTATGCCTGCCGAGAATGGGATTGATAATCCTGAATCAAAATCATTAATTAAGTCTTTATTTCTTAAAGAATAATCATTTTTAATTAAAAAAGAACCACAAATTTGAAATGATCCAGATTCTATGATTTTGGCGTAATACCAACCGTTTTGCAAATGAATAATTCCCTCAGCAGGAAAATGAATGTCAGCGAAGCGAATAATTGGAAGTTGATTGGTGTTCCAGAAAACCAATGAATCCCTTTGGTAAACATGAATGTTTATATCTTGTTCATTGTTTAAGTTTTGCCATTGTGTTTTAACCTCACCGTAGCGCAATTCGTCCGAACGGTATTTTAAAACCTCATCTAACTTTTCTTCTAAGTGATTGAATTTTGTGTTAAAACGCTCAACTGATTTAGAGTGATTAGGAGAAAATGTTTGAAAATAAAAGGCGATAAATACAACCGTTGCAATTATTGATAAAAATAAAAGGCGGTATTTTTTTAAGCGTTTTATCAAAATTATTTAAGGTGTTTTTAAACGGTTTCTTCTTGCTTTAAGCGCGACTCAATCTCTTTGACAAGGCGTTCAAAATCGTAATCAGCACGAGAATCATTCCTAAACGAAAAATCTGCTTCTTGCTGGTAAGGTAATAGATAATTCTCATAACAAGGCTTAACATGATTGTCCCATTGGTATAAAATTGCAGACCTTGAATACCCTCTCGTTTCTTGATCACGATAAAGACGTCTGTCGAGTTGTGTTTTTGGCTCAACATCCACAAAAATAGAGAAGTCTAAATGTTTTTTAACATCTTGATAATGAAACAAGAACAACCCTTCAACAATGATTAATTCTGAAGGAGCAATCGTTAATAATACATGTTTATCAGGTGGTGAGTTGAAATGATATTCTTTAACAAGAATTTCATTACCATTTGCCAGTTTATCTAAATCAGCAGATAGTTTTTGCTCGTCGAGGGCTGTCGGAAGGTCAAAATTATACTCTCCATTTGCATCTTTTATTTGCATTTCTATCGGATGGTAATAATTATCCATGATAAAAGTGCTTGGCTTAATCTCTTGAAAATGTCGTTGTAATCTTTTTAAAAGCGTTGTTTTACCAGACCCGCTTCCTCCACAAATTCCTATTATCATTTCTTAATCAATTCAAATTTAACACTTCCTTTTTTTCCTAATTGACT
>JAJRQP010000261.1 GCA_024280195.1 Bacteroidota bacterium
CAGTTGCTCCATCACCTTTTAATTCCGCAATATATCCATATAACATTCTCGATTGCCCAAATAAATCCAAAGACATATTTGTCAACGCGATATCTTCTTCCAACATTGGTCCGTTACTGCACCATTCTGCCAACCGTTGACCAAGAACCAATGAAGAATCACCAATTCTCAGGCAATAATTAATTAAAGCGTCATTCATATCTTAAATGTGTTTAGATCCTTCTGGCATAACATAATGTGTTGCCTCTCGGTAAATTTTATCATCTGACGGATCAAAAAAGCTTCCATTCTCTTCTGGAACTGAAGAAAAAATATCATCAAATTTTACCACCCAAATACATGTACCTTCTTTTCTTCTAGTATAGGTATCTCTTGCATTCTGTAAAGCCATTTCCTTACCCATTGCCTGGATATTTCCGACATGCTTATGTGTAAGTCCTGGTTTACTCTGAATAAATACTTCCCAAACGTCTCCTTGATTATCCATTTTACTATCTATAAATCTATTTAACTTCTAATTAATTATTCTTTTCTGCGTATGCGATTGCAGCATCTCTTACCCAAGAACCTTCTTCATGTGCTTTAATATGATGCTCTATTCTTTGGTCATTACAAGGACCTTTTCCTTTAACAACATTCCAGAACTCATCCCAATCCATTTCTCCGAAATCATAACTCTGTCTATCCTCATTCCATTTTAAATCTGGATCTGGAATCGTTAGTCCTATGAGTTCTGCTTGGGCAACTGTTTTATCAATGAAACTTTGTCTTAAATAATCATTCGATTCAATTTTAATTCCCCATTTCATTGCATCACTACTTCTAGCAGAATCAGCATCGTGAGGACCGAACATCATAATTGAAGGCCACCAAAAACGATTCAATGCATCTTGCGCCATTTCTTTTTGTTCTGCAGAACCTAATGCCATCTTAGACATTATTTCATACCCTTGACGTTGATGAAAACTTTCTTCTTTGCAAATTCTTACCATTGCTCTCGCGTAAGGGCCATAAGAAGTCTTTTGTAAAGAAACTTGATTAACAATAGCAGCACCATCAACCAGCCAACCTACTGCTCCCATATCTGCCCACGATAATGTAGGGTAATTAAATATACTCGAGTACTTAGCCTTTCTGGTTTGCAATTCATTAATATACGTTGCTCTAGATTTACCTAATGTTTCTGCTGCAGAATAAAGATATTGCCCATGTCCTGCTTCATCTTGAACTTTCGCTAACAAAATAACTTTTGCTCTTAAACTTGGTGCGCGAGTAATCCAATTACCTTCAGGCTGCATTCCAATTATCTCAGAATGGGCATGCTGTGACATTTGTCGTTGCAAATGCTTTCGATATCCATCAGGCATCCAATCTTTGGGTTCAATTTTAACGTTGTTTTTTATTTTCTCAAGAAATTTATCTAAATCTGACATAGCTATAATTCTATTTCTAATATTCGAACGCAAGATACTTATTTTTTTTGAGAGAAAAGCTGACTTTTGTCAAGTGATTATTAAAGTAAATGAATACCTCCTTTTTATGATAAATATTCTATTTTTGTTAAACGTTGAATCAAAATTAAATTAAACGATGGACTTTCATAGCCTCAGAATTAAAGACATAAAAAAAGAAACAAGTAATTCTGTTTCTATCACCTTTGATATTCCGAATGAATTAAAAAAAGAATTCACTTTTAAAGCAGGACATTACCTCACTTTGGAAGCATTAATTAATCATGAAAAAGTAAGACGTGCATATTCCATTTGGAAAGCCCCATTTGAAGGTGAAATATCGATTCTGATAAAAGAAATTGATGGAGGGGTATTCTCAACATACGCAAACAATAGCTTAAAAGTTGGAGATTCACTGAATGTTTCTAAACCTGCAGGAAACTTTGAGCTTATTCCTTCTCAAAACAACAAGACTAGTTTTTTTGCTGCCGGTAGTGGGATTACTCCTATAATATCGATGGTTAAGCAACAATTGTTTGACATTCCAGAAAGTAAAATTGTTTTATTCTTTGTAAACAAAAATTCTGAAAGTATTATTTTCAAAGAAGAACTAGAGAAATTAGAACAAACCTTTTCTTCGCAACTTTCTGTTTATCATTTATTCACACAAGAGGAGAATAGTGCAAATAAATTCAGTGGGAGAATCAATGAATCAAAATGTGACGAACTAGTTGACGGAGAAGCACTGTCATTAAGATCAGATGGCTATTATATGTGTGGACCCGAAGAAATGATCCTTTCGACGAAAGATTTTTTAGTTTCGAAAGGAGTTTCTGCAGACCATATTCATTTTGAGCTGTTTTCAACAAAAGCGAGTGATCTCAACGATTTTGAATCACACATTGACGAAGCAACAGTCAACATTACGATTGATGATGACGAATTTGAATTTGAATATACATTATCTCAATTCGATTCATTACTAGACGCAGGCAATGACAGTGGATTAGATATGCCTTTCTCTTGCAAGGGTGGAGTTTGTTGTACTTGCAAAGCAAAAATAATGGAAGGTTCTGCAGTAATGATAAAAAATTACGCGCTTTCTGAAGAGGAAGTTGCAGATGGATATATTTTAACTTGTCAATCGCATCCGACCACAGAGAAGTTGGTGATTTCGTTTGATGAGTAAATCCGATCATTTGAGCTTTCGAGCTTTGGAGTTTTCGAATGCTCTAACACTCGAATATTCGAATGCTCTAAATTAACAATTATGGCATTTTTTAAAAAATTATTTGGTAAATCTGACAAAGAGAGTTCGGTAAAAGGATTTCAATCTTTAACAGTTAGTAAAGTATCTAACATTGGTGGAGATACAGTGAAAATAGAATTTTCAATTCCTGACGAAATGAAAAGTAATTTCAGCTTTACACCAGGACAATACATCAACTTTAACATTGATGTGAACGGCAAAAACTATCGTCGCTCCTACTCTATTTGCAGTGGACCAAAAGAAGATTTAGCGGTTGCAGTAAAGAAAGTGAAAGAAGGTGTTATTTCAACTTGGTTCA
>JAJRQP010000262.1 GCA_024280195.1 Bacteroidota bacterium
CTCTTTCAATATTGAAATTATCTATTGCCAAATAGCAACTATCAATAATTTCACAGTAAGTATAGCAATAACTTTGGAGAAACAAATAAACAAAACACTATGAAAACACAAAAAATATATTTAGAACATGCCAATATCACGGTAGGGAATTTACAAAGAGCCATTCATTTTTTTCAAACGGCGTTTCCACATTTTGTAATAAGAGCAAAAGGGAATGAAACGAGAGAATGGGTTCATCTTGGTGATGACTCAACATACATTGCTATCAATCAGTTTGCTGGAAAAACAATTTTAGAGAGAGAGAATTACGATGATTTAGGAATCAATCACATTGGTTTTGTGGTGGAAGATGTTGATGCAATCAGCAAGCAACTCCTTGGCGCAGGATACAAAAGAGATTACCCGAGGCAAGAAGAGAAGTTTAGAACGCGGGAATATTTTGCGGACGATGATGGAAATGAGTTTGAATTCGTTCAGTATTTAAGCGATAAGATCGAAGAACGTAATTTTAATGACTAGAGGTTAAGGAATCAATGATTTAAGGTTTTAATGATTCAAGGAGGAAATAAATTCTTAAAAAAAATGATTTAATGAGTTGCACCTATTATGGGCAATCATTAAATCATTCATTCCTTAAATCATTAGTTCATTGTAACAATACTACTTGTACCCTTTCAAAACAGATACTCCGGCACCGAAAACATTAGATTCTCCATAAGGTGAACCTACTCCGTCCCATTTTTCCCATTTTTTAAGTTCAATATAAGCAGGGCTTTTCGCAATTTGTGATGCCTCCAACATAATTGCTTCTGCCTTAAACCTTGCAGATACAACCAATGAAGAATCCCCTCTTGCTTTCTCTATTCTTGCATTTGCTAAGTACTCTTGCTCTTTTTGCGTTTCTTTTGCTGTAAGGTTTTTTTGCTTCTGCGTTTCCTTATTGACAATTTCTTGTGCAATATTTGCAGGCAAATCAACATCCTTGATTTCGATGTATTCTAACACCAAGTGATTATCCGTAAATTCTTTTCGTAACTTTTCTACGATTTCACCTTCCAATGCATTCCTTTTAGTACTGTATACCTCTTCGTATGTGTACTTCCCTATTACATCTTTAATTGCACCTTGTGATTTATCGTCAATAAAAGTAATGTATCCTTTACCCCATTGAAGGTGTAATTGCGAAGACTTCCCTCTTTGTACAGAATAGTTAACAGCAATTTCCACAGTAATATCTGTACCATTCTTATCCATAACCGTTGAACGGTATGTTTGTGATTGTTGAAGCACATTATAAGTAATCATCTCATTCCAAGGCGCAATAAATTGCGTTCCTTCAACATAACTTTTCTCTGTATCAACACCACCTCCATAAGGTCGGTAAATAAACCCTTCTTCTCCAGGTTCTACATCTTGCCATGACATTAAAAACATCACTACTAAAATTAATCCTAACACACCAAAAGCTACGTACTTTCCTAGTTTTTTAGGATCAATGTTAAAATCGGGCATTTCTCTTCTAAAATCATTCATTTTTGTTTGCTTTATTTTTTCTTATTAAAAATTCTATTACCAAATAACTTGTACCTATTACCAAGCCTAATGCTAGCACCTTAATAAATGGAGGTCCTTTCATTAAAAACTTGAAAGACAGAAAAAATACAGCTCCGATGATTACGATTCCAAAAAGTAACTGGAAAATAAATTGTGTCTTCTTATCCATAGATATTGTTTTTCGTGGTTAAAGATAAAGAGTAATAATTGATTTAAGTCGATAATTCGTAAAAATGGTTGGTATTAGTTAGGAAAGGGAGTGTGGAAGTGTGGAGTGTGGAGTGAAGTGGATTCCTGTTAAGATTATGAATTATGAATTATTGAAGTAGTGGAGTGATGAAGTAGGGAACGGACATAGAGATGGGAGTCGAGATGGGAGTGTGGAGTGAAGTAGATTCCTGTTAGGATTATGAATTATGAATTATTGAAGTAGTGGAGTGTGGAAGTGTGGAAGTGTGAAGTGTGAAGTGTGGAGTGAAGTGGATTCCTGTTAGAATTATGAATTATGAAGTAGAGGAGTGTGGAGTGATGAAGTAGGGAACGGACATCGAGCGGGAGTCGAGATGGGAGTATGGAGTGAAATTAAAAAAGACCATCATAAAACATACGAAGTTATACGCTTCATTTTAACTATCTTTGCACATGCTTTTTGCAATTTGCGATATCGAAACAACTGGTGGAAGTCCAAAAGACTCTAAAATAACGGAGATTGCTATCTATAAACACGATGGTGAAAAAGTGATTGATTCGTATGAAACATTGGTCAATCCAGAGATGCCAATCCCTCCTTTTATTGTGAACCTTACCGGAATTAGTGATAGAATGGTGGAGAATTCTCCTCGTTTTTTTGAGATTGCAAAAGACATTCTAGCGTTTACCAAAGGTTGTGTTTTTGTTGCTCATAATGTGGCATTTGATTACGGCATTTTAAGAACAGAATTTAGATCTTTAGGTTTCGATTACCGATTGCCGCATCTTTGCACAGTTCGTGCTTCGCGTTTTGTGATTCCTGGTCATGATTCCTATTCTCTCGGTAAACTTACTAGAGCATTGGGTATTGATTTAGTAGGTCGTCACAGAGCCGGTGGGGATGCATTGGCAACTGCTCATCTGTTTTCACTAATTTATGAGAAAGACCCGAATAATTTAGAGACCTTTATTCAGCAGGAATTGAATCCTAAGAAATTGCATCCTAATCTAGCAATAGATGTTATCGACAATTTACCCAACAAAATAGGTGTCTATCGCTTTTACAACGATGCCAATCAGTTAATATACATTGGCAAAAGCATACACATTAAAAAACGTGTAGAGCAACATTTTCGCAACCTGAAAACGAAGAAAGGAATTCAAATGCAACTAGAAATCGCACGAATAGAATTTGAGTTGACCGGTTCTGAATTAATTGCCTTACTGCTGGAATCGCAATTAATTAAAAAATATACGCCCATTTACAATCGCTCATTAAAAAGAAGTCGATCGCCTTATGGTTTATTTCACTACATAGACGGAAATGGTTATATCAGATTATACGTAGGTCAAACAGCAAAAATAACAGAGGCACCTTTAGCTTCTTTTTCTTCCAAGAAAGAAGGGAATGGTTTTGTTGAGAAACTGGTAGAGAAGAATCAACTGTGCAAGAAACTCTGTGATTTGTACACGACTTCAACATCTTGTTTTCAATACGAAATCAAAGAGTGCAAAGGCGCTTGTGTTCAGAAAGAATCGGCTGAAGAGTACAATAAGAGAGTACAGATTGTTATCAATGGATTGAACCTCAATGAAGCCACTTTCTATATTGTTGACAAAGGCAGAGAAAGAAACGAAAAGAGCATTGTGTTTGTTAAAAATGGCTCTTTGCGAGGATATGGTTATGCACCGTTTCACTTTAACAGAAAAAAACCGAAAGACTGGGAAGAATTTATTGACCTAGTAGAAGAAGATAAAGATGCTAGAACTATTTTGAAGTTGTTTTTGAGGAAAAACAAGAAGCATGAGGTTGTTTATTTGTGATGAAACTTAATCTACTCCCTTTCTTCGAAGCAAAATATGTTGTTCTTATCAAAGCGCATTGGAAATAACATCGGGACATTTCAACTTGAATTTTCGTTAAGAATTAAAAGCTGTTTGATCCGTCTTTTTGACGGAGAGTTCTTTTAATTCAAGAAAAGAAAGCTAGAAATAATCAGTAGAGGAAACAATCCAGTTACCTACTATCATCACCATCACCAATCCTACAAACAACATCATAACTTTCTCTCTTTATTACTAAGACGTAAAGGAAGATTGCTCCGTTGAGTTTTAGCGCACAAAAAAACCGTCCTTTTATTAAAAGGACGGTTTCATTGATTTAAGTATTACTTTCTATTAAGCATTCAAAGCATCGCGTTCAGCTTTCGCTGCTGCAATTAATTCTGCTTTCTCTGCTGCTAAGTTTTTATCTTCAATTAATTTCTTTCTAGAGAAGTCAATTAAAATTGGTGTTGCAATGCACAATGAAGAATAAGTACCGACTATGACACCAATCATCAATGCAAAGATGAATCCTTTAATTGCCGCTCCACCGAATAAGAAAACAACTAATAACACTACGAATGTTGTCATCGATGTATTAATCGTTCTTGACAATGTAGAGTTCAACGACTTATTGATTTGCTCTTCCTCTTTTGTGTTTTTATGCAATCCTAAATCCTCACGAATTCTATCAAATACAACCACGGTATCATTTATTGAATAACCAATAACCGTTAATATTGCTGCCACAAATGCTTGATCTACATCCATATTGAAGGGAAGAACTCCGTGGAACAATGCAAACGCACCCAACACTAGAATAACATCGTGCATCATCGCAATGATTGCTCCAGTAGAATATTGCCATCTACCGAATCGGATTAAGATGTAAGCAAAGATGATAATCAATGACAAGATAATTGCCAACATAGAAGAGGAAATCAATTCTTTAGAAACAGAAGAAGAAACACTTCTAGACTCCATAATCTTGAAAGTTCCAACGTCTGCTTTAGACAATCCTAAAGCTTCTTCTAACGCGCTCTTTACTTTCTCATTGGTAACTGCATTCTCATCAGCTAACATATAGTTAGTAGTAATATCTAAGTAGAAGCTGTTTGCTTTTGTTTTCAATTCTACAGAAGCAGGTTTTCCATCTGCATCGACCATCACTGATTGTAAATTCTTGCGAATAGACTCGATGTGTTCTCCTGCTGATTTTTCAAACTTCACTCCAAAAGAACGACCTCCAGAAAACTCAACACTTGGATTTAATCCTTTAGAGAACAATGCAACTAAAGAACCAGCAACCAATATTCCAGATACAACGTAAAACATTTTACGCTTCCCTACGAAGTCAAAGTTGATTTTCTTAAAAGCACCTTTCGTTAACTTCGTTTCGAAGTTGATTCCTTTCCCTTTATTCATCCACCAGATCATCAACATACGTGTGATTACCAATGCAGCAAATACAGATGTAAAGATACCTATGATTAATGTCGTTGCGAAAGATTCAATTGGTCCAGAACCAAAAGACTTCAATACAATTGCTGTTAATAAAGTAGTAACGTTGGCATCAATAATAGAAGACAACGCTTTTTGGAATCCTGTATCAATCGCTGATTTCACATCTTTCCCTGCAGCTTGTTCTTCACGAATACGTTCAAAGATTAGTACGTTGGCATCTACCGCCATACCAATTGTCAGAACGATACCTGCGATACCCGCTAAAGTTAACACAGCTCCAAAAGAAGCCAATGAACCAAAGATGAATAAGATGTTTGCAAATAAAGCAATATCAGCAATGATACCTGCTTTACCGTAATAAAATACCATGTAGATAAACACTAATAAAAGTGCGAAACCGAAAGACATTAATCCAGAACGAGCATTCTCAGCACCA
>JAJRQP010000263.1 GCA_024280195.1 Bacteroidota bacterium
TCGACTGTTTCACTGCTGACAGACTACCTAAAATCATAACTAAGTGTCAATTTCAATCAATTCTATCATAATAATCAGTGTTATCAGCGTTCAAATAAAGAGCATTAGAATTTAAATGCAATCGACATTTTCGTGAAATTCAGTACATCGCTACTTGACTATTTGACTGTTCGACCGTTTTACTACGCGACAGAATGCCTAAAATCATAACTAAGTGTCAATTTCAATCAATTCTATCATAATAATCAGTGTTATCAGCGTTCAAATAAAGAGCGTTGGAATTTAAAAGCAATCGACATTTTCGTGAAACTCAGTACATCGCTACTTGACTATTCAAATGTTCGACCATTTCACTACTCGACAGAATGCCTAAAATCATAACTAAGTGTCAATTTCAATCAATTCTATCATAATAATCAGTGTTATCAGCGTTCAAATAAGGAGCATTAGAATTTTAGAACATCGAATAAACAATTAATGACTACCTTCGAGTCGAATGTCGAAAAAATCGCACATACTTCTACTTAGTTCTTGGTATCCAACCAAAGAAAAACCCTTTTTGGGTAATTTTGTGCATCGTCAGGCTGAATTATTATCGACGAAGTATCAAGTAACGGTAATTAATACAATCAGTGATTCTGCCGTTATTGATATTGACACTGAAGAAAAAATTAGCAACGGAATTAGAGAAATCACTGTTCGACATTCTAAAAGCAAGTCATTTTTCAAAAAAAGAAAAGAACAAGCAAATGCTTTTTCTCATGGACTTTCGCTCGTAACTGAAATAGATTTAATCATTGGAAATGTTGCTCTTCCAAAATCTTGGCAGTTTATTGAAGCCAAGAAAAAATTGAACGTTCCACTTATATACATTGAACATGGTTCTTTCTTTAGAACAGAAATAAAAGCAAAGAGAAATATCGTTGAAAAATATTTGCTTTGGCAATTAAAAAAGAACGTCAATGAAATTGTAGCTGTCTCTGATTTTCTAAAGAAAGATATGCAAGTTGATTTTAAAGGGCGAGATATCAAAATCATTGGCAACCATGTTGATTCTGAATTGTTTTCTGTTTCTCCAGAAGTCAATAACGGCAGAACTGAATTTTTACACATTTCAACACTAGATAAACAAACAAAGAATGCTGCAGGAATCATTAGAGCTTGTTCTATTTTAAAAAAATCGGGTGGTAACTTTAGACTTACGATTATTTCTGACGAGGATAGTTCTTTGTGCAAAGAGTTAGCTATTACAGAAGGAGTTTTCAACGAAATAGATTTTGTAGGACCACTGAAATGGGAAAAAACAGTGCCTTATTATCACAAGGCAGATGCGTTTGTATTATTCTCTCATTACGAAACTTTTTCCATTGTACTTGCTGAAGCAATGATGACGGGAACACCTTTGATTTCTACATCAGTTGGAATAGCCACAAAACTCAACAAAAACTTGGGATTCAATGTAGAAAACAACAACATTGCTGAACTTGCTACAACGATGATGCAAATCACTAGCAACTCCGAAAGCTTTTCTAAGAAAGAGATTCGAGTGTTTGCAATGAATTACTCACAAGCATCTATTCTCCAAAAGTGGACGACATTAATTGACCGTTATGTTGACTAAAAAAGAAGCATTCAACGCCCTTAAACTTGAAATAGAGCAAAAAGAAGTAAGAATTCAATCTGCATTTGACGATTTAAATTCTGCAGTTAGCGATGACTCCAAAAGTACGGCAGGTGACAAACACGAAACAGGTCGAGCAATGGTTCATTTGGAGCAGGAGAAATTGTCTTCTCAGCTTGTTCAAGTAAAATCACTCAAAGAGGCACTTGCTCAAATTAACATCGAAGAAAAGCATACAAAAATCCAATTCGGAAGTTTAGTGACGACGAATAAAGGGATTTTCTTTTTCTCGATTGGCTTAGGCAAAATAAAGGTGAATGGTGAAGATGTATTTTGCTTGACAGTAACAACCCCGTTGGGAAAAGTGTTATTTGGAAAAAAAGTTGGGGAAAGAGTGATGTTTAATGGCGAGATTGAAATTGTTGGAATCAGGTAATCCTTCCTATTTCAACCCCAACATATCCTCTACTCCAACAAAACGCTCAACCGTAAACCCTTCTGCAAAACTCATTCCTGCAGGCCTACCCATCTCCCTCATTCTTGACTTGATAAAATCGAAGAAATCTTCTCCAGAAATTGGCGTTACAGGTTCTTTTGATTCAGGATCAAAGAATTGTGTTTTATAGGCTTTAATAGCATCTAGTTTTCTATCAACGAATTTCGTTACATCAACTACAAAATCAGGTTTAATATAATAATCTTGAATGTAATGATATACTGCATCTGGCCGGTGATGATTCTGTGATTCTCCATTCCAAGTTGTTTCTATTTTTCGCAACCCCGCTAAAAAGCAAGCTTCTGAAACCAGTTTACCTCCTCGACCGTGATCTGGATGTCGGTCAGTTAACGCATTTGCTAACACAACTTTAGGTTGAAAACGTCGAATTTGCTCAATGATCAGTCTTTTATTCTCTTCATTGATTTCGAACCAACCGTCTTGCATTTTTAAATTCTCTCGAAAAGAGATGCCCATAATTTGAGAAGCCTCTTTTGCTTCAGCATAACGCGTTTCGATCGTTCCTCGTGAACCTAATTCCCCCTGTGTTAAATCAACAATTGCTACCTTTGCTCCATTAGCAATATGCTTCATGACAGTTCCTGAGCAAGATAATTCTGCATCATCTGGATGCGCTGCAAAAACGAGGATATCAACGTGTTCATTCATGGTTCATCAAATCTTTTTTCGCAGCAGATTTAAACATTGCATTGCGAATAATCGCTATCAAGGTAAACAAAATAAATGAATAGAAAATTGAGAACACCCAATCAGGGATTCTAGTCAAGCCTTCCCCTTGCGCGTAGGAATGTAATCCTGTCAAGTAAAAGTTGACACCAAAGAATGTAAACAAAATGGAAGCATACCCCCAAACTGAAACAGTGTTGAATAAGAATTTGTTTTTCAATGCTGGAATAAAACGAAGGTGTAAAATCACTGCATAAACTAGTACAGCAACCAAAGCCCAAGTTTCTTTTGGATCCCATCCCCAGTATCTCCCCCAGGATTCATTCGCCCAAACACCTCCAAGAAATGTACCTATGGTTAACATAAATAGCCCAATAGTCATGGTGATTTCAGAAACCCAAGTCAATTCATTGATGTTGAGGTTAATAATCTTGCTGTTCTTTTTTGTTCTGAGAATGTATAACATCAAGTTAATGAACCCAAGAATAAAAGACAAACCTAATGGAGCATAGCTACCTGTAATAATAGCTACGTGAATTTTTAACCAATACGATTTTAAAACAGGCGGCAACTGAGTAATTTCAGGATCCATCAATTCTAACTCTGTCACAAATATCATAAGCGAAGAAAGAATCAATGCTCCGGCTAGAACTACTGGGTTCTTAGATGAGAAAATCAACCCGAATAAAACAGTAATCCAAGCAATAAAGATAACAGCTTCGTAACCATTACTCCAAGGTGTGTGTCCTGAAACAACGGCTCTCAAATAAATGCCATAACCATGATAAGCAAATAAGATAATTGCAAGACCTAAAAGACCTCTCGTAAGAACAGTAAAAAACTTCGCTGACCCTTCTGTTGGTTTTACAAAAATTCGAATAAAGAAGATAATTAGCATTATAAAACCAAGTAAAATATAGGTCTTATACGTGTTACTAAAAATGTGCATCTTGTTGTAATTTATTTCCTGCTCAATTTTACTTTCTGAAGGAATAATATCTGCGTTGACTTCTTTTTGATAATTCTTCAACTTGTTTAAATCGTCCAATGCTTGACCAAATGAATTGTCTCTTGCACCTTTATCTAAACTGGTAAAATAGTTCAGTGCATAACCTGAAGCAAGAGAATCTTTTTGTACCAACTCCATATTTAAAGGAACATACCATGTTTGCGAAGCATCATTTCTTGCAGGAACTATTTTCATGTACCTCCAACTAAAAATGGATTCAGTTACTTGAAAACGTTCTACTAATTTAATCAGTTTCTTATCAAACTCATCTCTATCTTTCTCTAATCGTTGATGTGCCTCTTGGTATTCAGTTGTCAATTTAAAAGCACCACTCTCATCTAATAAATTCTCATAAGAAATGTGAGACCCTTTCATACCCAACTTCTTTCTTAGATTTGATTTAGAAGAAACATAAATGACCTCTTGTTTTGTCCAATGACTTGGATACATGTGCATGCTAAAAACCGTTTGTATCGCATTGTAA
>JAJRQP010000264.1 GCA_024280195.1 Bacteroidota bacterium
ACAATCCAGAAGTATTGTTAATTAAATCTGTATTTTGAAATGCGTATTCAAAGAGTTCTTTTTCTCGTTCAAAGAATAAAGTGTCAGAATTAGTTTGGGATTCTACCAATGGTGCAATGAATAACATCAATAAAATTTGAACAATATGTTTCATAGTGATGTTTATTTATTTTCTAATTCATTAATTCTCTTCTCTTGCTCAATCAAATGCAAGGTCAACTCTTCAATTTTTTCCAGTAAAATTCGATTCATTTCTCCTAAATTGACTCCTTCTTCAACTACTTCTTGCGTACTTGGCACATTGGGTAAGTGACCATTCTTTAAAATGTAACTTTCGACTTGTTTGAGCGGCATTAATTGGTAGTTGCTTTCAAAAACATAATCCGGCCAGGTTGCTAAATCAACTTTTATTTCTCGTGCTCTGATAAGTCCAGAGTTTTCAATGACGAACAGTTTTCTATCTGAGTTTTCTACAATAAAAAGCTCTCTATTTGGAAAAGAAGCGAATTCGTGATAAGTTTTCAATTGAAAATCTGCATTATAAACGGTTGGATCAATATTTCCTAAAGAAATTCTTCTTCCGTATATGCCAGTCCCGTCAACAACATCTAATTGAACGCGTGGTGTACCTGTTCCAATACCAACAAAAATTTTTGGGCATCGCCATTTCGGCAAGCTCAATGCATCACCAAAAAGTTAGCAAAAAAGTCTAGCGCTGATATAACCTTTCCACAAATTTAAACTCCATTCAGCAAATTCGAAGAACTCGTCGTACCTCCTCAGACAGCTCCAAATTTTAGCTTCATTTTAGTTTAATTTGTTTGAAAAGAACATATAATGCGCATAGGTAAGAACTGCATTTTTTCTTCGGAGAAAGAACTCAACTTTTTCATTGAACATTTTGTGTTCATTATTTTACATTAAAACAAGTCTGCTTTTTGGAGTGTCTGAGTTTTCTATTCACTGATACTGTTGGGCTGTCGTTCTGGAAAATAAATTTAGGAATTAGAATCATTGTCGTTACCGAAATTTCTCGCTTTTCAGTTCTCAACTTTCAATTCTCACCTAAAAGTAAACTCCCTCAATTACTTATCCTTCATCGTAAAATACTTCCGCTGATTATCATTAAAAAACCATCTTCTTTCTAAAATCTTGGTGTTTTCAATTTTTGGATTGTAGTTGTAAACTTCCGAAGGGTCATTGAACTCGACCTCTTCTAATTTGCCAACATATATCAAAATGTCTTTCGCTAGAGAGTAGCTTCCTTGGTCGTATTCAATAGAAATTGCTTGGTTTTCCATGTCGCCTAATCCATCGTAAAGCATGATCTGAAATACTTCTTTTGGCAAGCCGTTGTACATCGTAAAAAAGCGTCTAAATGCACCGTGCTCTAATTTAAAATCAATGAGAATATCTTTGTAGGCTTCCGTTCTGATGTTTTCAAATTTCACCTGCAACTTTGCTTTTGCGCTTGAAGGCACTAAGATTGGTGGAGTGATTTCTTTGGTTTTCCCATCTAGCACAAAGAAAAAATTGTAGTTCCCCATAAAACCAGTTTCGGCTCTTTTTGCCAAGCGGTCGCTGTTGATTGCTCTTTCCAATGCATGGTCTAATCGGTTCACTGTAATTACGATGTCTAGACTGTCATCACCATTTACATGTGCTTCGTACTTTTCAAAAACGTATTTTTCAGTTGCTGGAATTTGTAAACTTGCCTCAATGTGATGCTTGATTTTTTGATCCAATGTTTCAACAATTACATCTTTTGGTTTCTCTTTATTCTTATTGCCTACCTTTTCAGAGCAAGCAAATAAAAGGAGGCAAGAAAGGAGCACAATACTATTTTTCATAGCTTCAAATGTACAATTTTTAGTGGAATTTCATTTACTTTTACAGAATGGAGTTAAGAATGAACGCATCTTGGAAAAAAGTACTTGCCAAAGAATTTGAAAAAGAATATTTTAAGAATTTACGCTCTTTTTTGGAGAATGAATACGTAGATAATTCGAATCAAATTTTCCCAGAGCAATCAGCTATTTTCAACGCTTTTGACGCTTGCAATTTTGAAAATGTCAAAGTGGTTATTCTCGGACAAGATCCTTATCCAACAAAAGGACATGCCAATGGATTGAGTTTTTCTGTCAATGAAGATGTGCATCCTTTACCTAAAAGTTTAAAGAATATTTTCAAAGAATTAGAAAGCGATCTGGGAATAAAACAAGTAGAAAATGGAGACTTATCTCGTTGGGCTAGGCAAGGTGTTCTGTTGTTAAATAATGTTCTTACTGTAAGAGAAGGAGAAGCAGATAGTCACAAGAATCAAGGATGGGAATTATTTACCGATGCTGTGATAGAGGCATTAAATACGCAGAAAAAGAATGTGGTTTACATTCTCTGGGGGGCAAAATCACAAAAAAAAGCGAAGAATGTGAACGGAGAAAATAATCTGATCATTAAATCTCCTCATCCTTCTCCTTTGTCATCTTATAGAGGTTTTTTCGGTTCTCAACCTTTCTCATTGACGAATACATATTTAGCAAAGAATCAACTAGAGAAAATTGATTGGTAATTGAGAAAATATTCAATCATCCTATTAACTTTGTTGTATGAAATTTCAAAATGATTTAATTCTTCGAGCAGCAAGAGGTGAGGACATTGAACGGTATCCAGTTTGGCTCATGCGTCAGGCGGGGAGAATTCTTCCAGAATACCGGGCAGTTAGAGCTTCCTTGTCTGGATTTAAAGAATTAGTTGAAACTCCAGAACGCGCAGCGGAAGTGACAGTTCAACCGGTTGATCTTTTGGGTGTTGATGCAGCAATTATTTTTTCAGATATATTGGTTGTCCCAGAAGCAATGGGTTTAGAATACCAATTAATTGAGAAAAAAGGTCCTTGGTTCGAGAAAACAATCAAATCAGAAGAAGATTTAGTCTTTGCGAATACTGATTTTGATATTGAAGATAAATTGGGCTACGTGCTCGAAGCCATAAAGATTGCCAACAAAGAAATTGATGGACGTGTTCCATTAATTGGTTTTGCAGGCGCTCCATGGACTATTTTCTGTTACATGACAGAAGGTCAAGGGTCTAAAACTTTTTCGGTTGCACGTAAAATTTTATACACCAATCCATCTTTGGCACATGAGTTGCTTAATCGTATTACGAATGTGACAATTAAGTATTTGAAAGCTCAAATTAATGCCGGCGCACA
>JAJRQP010000265.1 GCA_024280195.1 Bacteroidota bacterium
ATGCTTTTTAGGAGCAACTTCAAATCCTGTAATTGGCGAAGAATCAAATCCTGTTGCAATTAATGTAACACTGATTTTATCACCTAAGCTATCATCTTTTGCATGTCCAAAAATAACATCTGCAGTTGAACCAGCAGCATCTTGAATGTAATCTGTAATCTCTGTGATTTCATCCATTAATACTTCTTTGTCTCCATAAGTTATATTCAACAACACATATTCTGCACCACTGATATCATTGTCATTCAACAAAGGAGATTCCAAAGCTTTCTCTACCGCCTTGATTGCTCTATTATCTCCTTCAGCTTGTGCGCTACCCATAATGGCAACACCACTGTCTTTCATGACTGTGCTTACATCGTTAAAATCGACGTTGATTGCACCCGTTACAGCAATTACTTCTGCTATTCCTTTTGCAGCTGTAGCTAATACATCATCAGCTTGAGCAAACGCTTCACCGATAGAAAGGTTACCAGAAATTTCGCGTAAGCGTTCGTTGTTGATAACCAATAATGTATCAACGTTCTCACGCATTGCTTCTAAACCTGCTTCTGCTTGAATTCTTCTTTTACGACCTTCAAAGTTGAAAGGAACCGTTACAATTCCTACAGTCAGAATACCCATTTCTTTAGCAACTTGAGCAATTACTGGAGCAGCACCTGTACCTGTTCCGCCACCCATTCCGGCAGTGACAAAAACCATCTTAGTGTCTTTAGAAAGGTATTCTCTAATTTCTTCAATGTTTTCAACGGCAGCATTCTTTCCAATTTCAGGAATTGAACCAGCACCTCTTCCTTCTGTTAAAGAAGGTCCAAGTTGAATTTTAAAAGGAACGGGAGAAATGTCTAGTGCTTGTAAGTCGGTATTACAAACCACAAAGTTTACTCCTTTAATTCCTTGGCTAAACATGTGGTTGACTGCGTTTCCACCACCTCCACCAACACCAATTACTTTGATGATGGATACTTCGTCTCTTTGAATTTCAAATTCCATAATTTTTATTTTATAATTAGATACGCTCGTAAACTCGCTATTTAGAAACGGTCGTCTCTCCCTTTTAGAGGTTAGAAACGCTCTTCAAGCTTTAGATTTGTTTACACTCCGTATTTTTCAATTCATAATTCATAATTTAGCAAGAGCATACTTCACTCTCTACCCTTTATTCTCTTCCTCATCTTCCACTTCGTCAAACCATCCAATTCCTTTCTTGACAATTTTTTCAAAGAATGAACCTCTTGTTTTCTCAGAATGCGTTTTTACAGATCCGGCACTTGCTGCTTCTGGTTCTGGATTTGCTACTTTTTCTAAGTCTTCAAACCCTTTCAGCACAAGACCAATACCTGTTGCGTACATTGGGCTTTTAATTATTTCGTTATTGGTGTTTGCTAAATGTTCAGTTGGATAACCCAATCGAGCATCCATCCCCGTTACATATTCAAACAGTTGCGTAATGTGGTCCAATTGTGACCCGCCTCCCGTAACAACAATTCCACCAATCAACTTCTTCTCGAAGCCAGAGTTTTTGATTTCAAAATGAACCATTTCAATGATTTCTTCCATTCTCGCTTGAATGATGCTCGCTAAATTCCGAAGAGTAATTTCTTTTGCTGGTCTTCCCGGAAGTCCTGGGATTGCTACCACAACATTCTCTTGCGTTTCACTTGCGATTGCAGAACCAAATTGTTGTTTCACCTTTTCAGCGTTTCGCTTCATGATGGTGCAACCTTCTTTAATGTCTTCTGTAATTGCATTTCCACCAAATGGAATGACAGCAGTATGACGGATAATCCCTTCATGGAAAATTGCAACATCTGTTGTTCCACCTCCGATGTCAACCAAAACAACACCAGCTTCTTTTTCCTCTTCAGTTAACACAGCATCTGCAGATGCAATTGGTTCGAGAATAATGTTCTTAACAGTCAAACCTGATCTTTCAACGCATTTATGAATGTTCATTGAAGCACCAATGTTTCCAGTAATAATGTGAAAATTTGCTTCTAGTCGAACACCAGACATTCCTATCGGGTCTTTGATTCCTTGTTCGTTATCAATGATGTATTCTTGTGGAAGTACTGTGATAATTTTTTCTCCTGGAGGCATCGCCAATTTGTACATGTCTTCAATCAAGCGGTCTATGTCCTTTTGAGAAATTTCGTTCTCGAGATTGTCTCTTGTTAAAATGCCGCGATGTTGAATGCTTTTGATATGTTGACCTGCAATTCCAACATTGACAGTGTCAATTTTGAGTGTACCATCAATTCTTTCTTCAGCCTCTTTAACAGCTCCTTCAATTGAACGAATTGTTTTATCGATGTTAGAAACTATTCCGCGCATAACGCCCAAAGACTCAGTTTTGCCCATAGAAAGAATTTCAATCTTTCCATGTTCATTTTTGCTACCAACAAAGCAAGCAATCTTTGTTGTTCCAATATCTAATCCTACAATTATCTTACTCATTCTCGTCTTTTTTCTTGCAAACTATTTGATCTTCAAACTTGAGGTTGATTTCTGAATAGGTGTCCCACCCTTCAAAAGGCATCGCCTCGTTGTAAAATATCCTAAGTTTTTTAAATTTTCCCTGCACTTCCTCTTCAGAATGAGCAGTTCCAAATATAATTTCTTGATCCCCTACCAGCGGAACCAGTATAAAATCGCCATCCTTTTGTAAGTGAATTTGTCCTATTAGAGAATGGAATAATGGATCGTTACAAACATAACGTGAAATTCGATAGATATCATCTAGTTTTCGAATACTTATCAAGGAATCATTGTTAATAATTCCGGAGACTGAAGTTGAGTTTTGCCTATCGTTAATTTCCCCAGTAAAAATCAGTGTTCTAGAGGTGTGAGTAGGGGTGGTTAAGAATGTGTAACCGTCTTCATCTAGGTAAAAATTTTCTTTGGCTGTGTTGTATATCCTTGCAATGGGTTTTCTTAACTCAACATTGATGTTCCATTCTCCATTCATATTTTGAAAAACATCGACGGTCTTAACTTGGGATATGCTAGAAATGTAATTTTCGATTTCTTCAATTTCTAACTCTGAACGTTTTTGGGTGTCGAAGTAGAATCCTTTCCGTTCTAGTTTTTTTTGTAACTCGTCATTCGTGATAAATGTGTTGTCTCCGTCCGATGGAATGATAATGTTGGGTTTTGGCAAAGGTTTTTTATCCAATGTTTCTTTGATGAAGAAGGCCAGCACAAGAAGCCCTATTATGAAGAGAGTCCAAAGAGATATTTTAATCCATTTTTTCATTTTATTATGATTTAAAGAGAGAAAGACTTGTAAGATATTAAGACTGTAATTGAAGGTTTTACAGTCTTAATATCTTGGAGTCTTAAACTCTAGTTTTCTAATTCCTCAACATCTTTTTCAACGGTTCTATAATTCGATCAATATCTCCTGCTCCAATGGTTAAGTAAACCTCAGAATTGTTAACTGAGCAGTGTTTCACGGCTTCTTCAGGAGAAAGTAATTGTTTGTTTCTTGAGGTCAACTTTTCTAGTAGTGCATCACTAGTTATTCCCGAGATGGGTTCTTCTCTTGCAGGATAAATAGGTAACAAAACAACATTATCTAAACGACTTAATTGTGTTACAAAACCATCAAAAAAGTCTCTTGTTCGTGTGAATAAATGAGGTTGAAAAATTCCTGTTATTTTTTTATTTGGGTACAACAGTTCAATGGAAGAAATTAATGCTTCAAGTTCAGTTGGATGATGTGCATAATCGTCAATATAAACGAGGTCATCTGTTTTAATGTGATACTCGAATCTGCGTTTTACGCCTAAAAAAGTTTGTAAAGCCGTTCTTATAGTGTCTTCTGTAAGTCCTAACTGAGTTGACATTGCGATGCAAGCAATGGCATTTTCTGCATTGTGAATACCAGGAATACCAAGTTCTACTTTCTCCCATTTAGATGCTGGTGTTTGAACATCAAAGAGAAATTTACCTTCTGAGAAGTGTAAATTGGAGCCGACGAAATCTGCTTTGCAATCAATGCCGTAAGTGGTTGCACCTTGACGATTGACTTTTGCATTAGCTTGCTTGATTAGGAATCCTTCTTCTGCAATTAAATCTACGTAAGCTTGGAAGCTTTCCAAAAAATCATTCTCATTTACATATATGTCTAAATGATCAGCATCTGTCGAGGTGACGATGGAAGCAAATGGGTTGAGCTGCAAGAATGAACGGTCAAATTCATCGGCTTCGATTACTGTAAAATCACTGCTCTTTGAACTAACAAAATTCGATTGGAAATTAGTAGCAATACCCCCTAAGAAAGCATTGCATTTTAATTCTGAAGAATCAAGAATGTGTGCCAACATCGTACTTGTTGTTGTTTTTCCATGTGTGCCTGCAACACCTAATGCTTTTGAGTTTCGAGTAATCATCCCGAGAACTTCTGCTCGCTTATGCAATGCGAATTGTTTGTGTTGTACATGTAACAATTCTCCTAGATTTTGAGGAATCGCGGGTGTGTAAATCACTAATGTTTTTGCTACATCTTGAAAGTGAACTGGAAGTGATGGTCCAAAGTCTTCAAAGTGAATAGCAATCCCTTCTTCTTGAAGCTTATCAGTTAAAACTGTTTGTGTTTTGTCGTAACCTGCAACTTGCCAACCAAGGTTGTTAAAATACCTTGCAAGAGCAGACATGCCAATTCCTCCAATTCCTATAAAATAGGCGCGATCAAATTGTGAGATATGGGGTATGTTTGCTTTCACTTTATTAATGATTCTAATTGGTTGACAATTTCTTGCGTAGCATTTGGCTTTCCTAGTTCAGCAATGTTTTTAGAAAGCTCTGTGCATTTGTTCTCATCCTTAAGTAGATTCAAAGCTTCTTGAATTAGTTGTTCTTTTGCATCTACGTCCTTTACAAGGATAGCTGCGTTTTTGTTAACTAATGCCATTGCATTCTTTGTCTGATGATCTTCCGAAACATTTGGAGAAGGAACCAAAATTGTTGGTTTTTTGACTAAGCACAATTCTGATACAGAGATTGCACCAGCTCTTGAAATAACTACATCTGAAATTGCATAAGCCAAATCCATTCGGTGGATGAATTGCACCATTTTTACAGCCCCCATCTCAATGTCTTTTAGTTCTTCCGTTAATTTATCGGTGTATAATTTACCGCATTGCCAAAGAACATTGTCGCCTGCATTTTTCAGCTCATCTAGTTGGTTGATGACACTTTCGTTCAGTGTTCTTGCACCTAAGCTTCCTCCAATAATGAGTATCGTTTTTTTATTGGCGTCGAATCCGTAAAATTCATATCCTTCTTCTTTCTTCCCTTCAATTTCGACCATGCTCTTGCGAGTTGGGTTTCCAGTAAGGACTATTTTATCAACAGGGAAGAAGCGATCTAATCCGTCGTAGGCAACGCAAATTTTCTGAACGCTTTTAGAAAGAATTTTATTGGTTTTCCCTGGGAAAGAATTTTGCTCTTGTACCATAGATGGAACTTTAAGCATTGTTGTCATTTTTAAGGTGGGACCACTTGCATATCCTCCAACGCCAACAGCAACCTGTGGTTTGAATCCTTTAATGATTTTTCTTGCCTTCAATAAACTTTTGATGATTTTGAATGGCAATGCGAAGTTGGATAATGCTAATTTTCTTTTGAAACCTACTATTTGCAATCCTTTAATTTCGTATCCCGCTTCGGGTACTTTCTCCATTTCCATTTTGCCTTCGGCACCAACAAATAGAATTTCAGCTTCTGGATTTCGACGTTTAATTTCATCTGCTATTGCAATCGCAGGAAAAATATGTCCTCCTGTTCCACCACCTGATATTATTGCTCTTTTTATTTTCATACTTTTTAGAAACGCTCGTTCCTCACTTTTATATTCAACTCATAACTCATAACTCATAACTCATAACTCATAACTCTAACAAGAACCTACGTCCTAATTCTTCATTTTTAATTTTTCATTCTAACAAGAGTCCACCTCACTCCTCACTCCTCACTCATAACACCTGTCAACTTCAACAATTCATAATTCATAATCCTAACAGGAATCCACTTCACTCCTCACTCTTCTTCCTCTCCTGTTTATACGCTATCGCCTGCACAATCCCCAATGCGAAGCAGGTTGTAATCATTGCTGAACCTCCCATGGCTAACAATGGCATATTCTGTCCTGTTACTGGAAATATCCCTGTGCATACTAGCATGTTCACACTTGCCTGACTCAGTAGTAAAATTCCTATCCCAATAGTGATATAGGTGTCGAAAAGATTGTCAGAAGCAAGTCCAATTCGCATAATTCGGAAGAGCAAAATCAGGTAAAGTAAAATTAAAACGAAGGACCAAAACGGTCCCATTTCTTCTACGAAACTTGCGTAGTAAAAATCGGCGTATGCTTCGGGTAGGTATCCTTTCAGTTGCCCTTGGCCGACGCCTTGACCTACAATTCCAAAGTTGTCACTTGTAATTCTTCCGTTGTAAATGGCCAGCTTTGCATTCATGGCTTGAGCATTTGCAATGACGTTTTTGTCGTCGTCAATTCTGTTAAGAATTCTGTTCTCCCACGTTTCATATCGAGGTAAGAGGTTCATTTCTGGCAGTGCTTTATGAATTAATACCACAAATAAAAGTAATGCAATTCCTCCTCCAATGAGGCTAAGAATTTTCATAATTGGAACTTTGCCTAAGAAAAGAATTGTCAATCCTATTCCGAATAGAATGGCTGCTGTCGAGAAGTTATCCTTAAATATCAATCCACAAATAACAAGTATC
>JAJRQP010000266.1 GCA_024280195.1 Bacteroidota bacterium
TTCTAAATAACTCACACTTTGTATTTCAATTTTTCTTTCTTGCGCTGCAGAACGAGAATAGACAGAATTCTGAACATCATTCGGGTTGTCAGAAGTCGTTTGGTCAGCCGTGTATTCTCCAAATGGAACTTGAGAGAAAATTACTCGACCACCATTCTCCGCTTTGTTATCCATGTATTTAGCAAAGACTCCTCCATTATACCTTCGCAAATAATTTCGTAACGATGAAATTCTTCTTTTTGTCAAATTGACGTTGTAATTAGTTTTTGCCAATGGACTCGCAAAACCTTGAATGGTGATATTGATTTTTGCTCCTCTATCCAATTCCTCCAATAATAAATCTCTGAATAATTCCAAATCGGAAACGCCTTTATCTACGTAATCGACAAAGAAATTTTGAATATTAGCTTGTGCTTCCGTAGATTTTTCTCCGACCAAGCCTTTAGAATATTCATCCTTGTATTCTTCAATCATTTTGGTGTAACGATGGTAAGTTTCTATGTAATTGTCTTTGGTGACTGTATCCCATGAATCTGGATTAGGTCTGTCATTGTGAAAGTACAATGTAACGGGTAATCGACTGTTAAGTTCAGCTAAAGTTTCAATAGTTGTATCTACAGGAGGTACAGGAGTAACGGGTTTATATAGCGCAAAAATATCACTACAACAAGTCGGGTTTTTACTGTAGAGAACTCCAATTCTATTCGATGTGATATAAGAAGTATCTCCGTGAATGAAAAAATACAAATCATTGGCAGAACTGTTGCTCGGTTGTCCAAGGTTGATGGCTCCCGTAAATTTATTCTTGTATTCAGAATAGAAAATGTCATAACCACCAAATCCATTTTTCCAAGATGTCGAGAAATAGAGACGGTTCGTTTTAGCATCCCACCAAGGGGTAATTTCATTCTCAATAGAATTCAATGTTCTTATTGCTCTGACTTTTCCGTATTGATTACCATTTTTTATTGGGCTGTAGAATAAATCCAAACCACCTTTGCTATCCGATCGATTTGAGGCGAAAATCAATGTTTCTGTCCCATTAATTTTTGCAATGCAAGGCATAGTTGTATTTGCGCCTTCTTCATTGATGATGTCACTCAAAGAATCAATGTAGCTCCATTTGCCATCTTTAAAATTAGCAACCATTATTTTGCAAGTGTAATTATAACCTTGCTCAGCACATTTACTGAAATAAAATCGACTTCCATCTAACGAGAAAACGCCATTTCCAGTGTTTAAATTCTCCAGAAATAAATCTTTAATTTGTTCCGATGTTTGAAAAGTAACATCTTCTATTGTACTTGAATAAATACTCGTTCTGTATGATTTGGAATAGACTTCTTCATTCTCTGCAACAGAATCTGCTCTCAAACTCGAAAAAATAAGTTGTTGATTGTAAATACCATGTCCAAACTCAGAATTTTTGGTGTTTACCGTTTCTGGAAGGCGAGAGAATATCTTTTCTGTCGAATCTGCTTGGTATGATTTTGCCCAAAGTGTACTAACGAGTTCTCGCTTGGCTTTCAAGTAAAGGTATCCTTTCTTTTTTTTGCTGTACTTCTTCTTTGCTTTCAAGAATGTTTTTAATGCTTCGGTGTATTTCCCATTTTGCTTTTGCATCAATCCCCAATTCAACAAGCTGGCAGGATAAATGGCTGCTTCTTCTCGGTCATAAACCTTTGCATAATAATATTCAGCTTTTCGATAGTCTTTATAAGCACGATGTGTTTCAGCTACTTTCCAGAGAATGTCAACGGTGTTAGAATCCAATTCCATTGCCTTTTGATAGTATTCTAACGCATAGAAATAATCACCTTTATCGTATTGCTCTTCTGCAAAAGCCAAATATTTTTTCAAATTATTTTGACCCAACGATGCAAATGCACCCAGAGATATAAGTAGTATTAAATATAATCTGGACATATTCTATGAACGATTTTTTTTGGTTTAAAACGATGGAGAATATAGCGGACTGCAATTTCAATTCCACCTCTTGTTCGACTCGCTGGAACTAATTTGGAGAAGTTGACATCGTAACTGATTCCAACAAACCAACTTTGGTAATCCATGCCGACAGAAACGAATGCTGCATCTCTATTTCTCCACCATAATCCTGCATAAACAGCTTTGTAATCACCTAATCGGTTGACTAAAGTATATTTAACCGAAGAACCTAAAACAATCTCCTTATATTTCCCTTGAAAATTAAGGTTGATTCCTGGAACTAGGTCAAAATCGAAGTTCAACTTATAAATTCCTTTTGCGAAGATGTTCATTCTTCGTTCTCTTTTGATTACTTCATTGAAGAATCCTTGATCGGGTTGATTAATGTTAAACAGACCCACTCCTCCTGCAAAATTGAAGCGTTCATTGATGTAATATCGATAACTTGCTCCTAAGCCAAGGGAGAAGTTGCTTCGTTTTGCCGTTTGAAAAGATTCTCCAGTTGGCAAACTTGGATCATAAGTAATTCCATTGTATTGATTGTCGAAGAAAAATTGATCTTGATTAAATTGCCGATGGTTTAACCCAACATTTGCGCCTAATCGAACATTGTGCATCGAATCTTTGGTTAATTTGAGGTTGTAAGAAACATTCCCTTGTAGTTCAATGGTTCTAAACGCGCCATCTCCAGCTGCATCGTGAAAGAATGAGATTCCATAACCTATGTTTTTATACCTCTGTATTTTTGAATCAGCAGAAAGAGCTAAGGTTGCAAACGGCACCGTTACACTTCTCCATTGATCTCGGTAATTACCCACAAATCGATAATCACCTCTAAAATCTCCTGCATTTGCAGGGTTTTGAAAAATGGGATTGTCGTTAAATTGTGACCAATGAATATCTTGCGAAGAAACTTCGAACACCATTAGTTGAACAAGAATAAGTAATAGTATATTTTTCAAGTTGCACATTTAACAAGTTGAAGTTACTGAAAAATAATGATTTATTGATTCAATGAACCAAGGATTTAATGTTTTAACGATTCAATGTTCCAAGGACTTAATATTTCGAATGTTTCAATGAGGAAGCAGATATTTGTTTAAAGAATTCAATATTTCAATGATAAGTTCTACCTACCATAGGTGTTCCTTAAATCATTAGAACATTGAATCATTGAAACCCTACTCTAAGAATATTAAGATAAGTATGACTCCCAGTAAAACCAAAAGAATAAATAACTTCGGATCTTTATATAATGGTCGTTTTCCTCGTTTCGTTAACTTTTCATAATCGTGGTGAAGACGTGAAAAATCCTTCTGTCGCTTTATTTGTGCTTCAGTAGGGGATAAGTCCTTTTTTTCGGTATTTAATTTAAACTTTCTCATTGCTTTTCTTTCCACTTTTTTGCAATCTTTTCCAATATACGATATGTTCTCATTTTAGCATTGGCTTCTGAGATAGAATATATTTCTGCAATTTCTTTAAAACTCATTTCTTGGAAGAA
>JAJRQP010000267.1 GCA_024280195.1 Bacteroidota bacterium
ATTGAACCAACCAACGATTCCACTACCATTTGTTGTAAATAGTTTAGTATTATCAGGTCCTCCGGATATACTTGAATTTCCGTAGGATATTCCATGAAAATAAGCACCATTTGGACTTCTTACTTGAATTGCATCACCTTGATTTCTTAATCCTAAAGGCCCCCAACTTCCAATTGATGTTCCACAAGCGGCTGAAGCTGTTGAATAGGTACACGGAGTGTATGAAGAATCTGAAGGGGCAGTTGGTCTAGTTGTACAGCTTTCAAATAAGTTACTTGTATGTGGTACAACATATAAGGAGTCAACAATAATTAAGTCACTAGGGTCATCGGCTGGTAAGGCAGGGTTTCTATCACAATTGTTGTAAATCACAATTAAAGAACCTACAGGGATATTAGCCCATTGTGGATCGTTAGAGAATCTAAAATGACCTCCAGCGACTCCAGACCCTGTAGTTGTGGTAGTCGATGTTGTAAATGTTCCGTTATTATCATCTAAAATGAATCCTCTAATGTCAACTAAATTGCCACATTCTCCTGCAACAACAAATTCGTAATATTCTTGAGCAGTACCACTTGGTCCATTAGAAAATTCATTAATAATTAAACCGCTTGTATTAGGTATAGAAGGTAAACATTGCGCCATTTGTGTAATTGTAAATGCAGCAGATGTAGAACCGACCATTGCAGGGTCAGATGATATAACTCTTACAACATAACCAGCTCCTGTTATTGATGTAAATGGTATTGTGATAGGGATACTTCCTGAGTTAGCTGTAGATGCTAAAGTTCCAATATTTAGTGGGGCAGCAAAGCTTCCAGTTGCATCAGAAAGTTCAACTGTATATATATTTCCTGCATTAAAAATACCTGTAGAAGTAAATGCTACCGTTCCAGTTGCAGTTGTACTAGTTGTACAATTTACAACAAAAGGAGAGGTTGCAACAGCGCCAGTTGTTATTGAACAAGGTGCTGTTTGTGTAATTGTAAATGCAGCAGAAGTACTACTAAGTCCAGGTGGGTTAGTTGACAGAATACGAATAACATAATTAGCACCAGTTGGTGTGCCAGAAGGAATTGAAATTGGAATATTACCGCTAGGATTGGCACCTTCAGCTAGTACGCCTGAAAGTGTACCGATTACTGTTGGTGTAATAAAAGAGCCAGCTGCGTCAGATAATTGAACTACAAAATTATTTCCAACATTAAATGTTCCAGTCGTTGAAAATACCACGTTGCTAGCTGTTCCTGTTCCAGCTGCGCAATTAGCATTGAATGGAGGAACTAGAGTGTAGCCTAGATTGTTTATAACTACAGCTCCAGGACATCCTGTTCCTGTAATATTAATATTATCCATTCTTAACCTTTCACCTCCTGCATTACAATTAAATGACACTCTTAAGATTAAAAAAGTCCCTGACAAACCTGCTTGAGTTACTGTTGTTGTTCCAAAGTCATCAATAACAGTACGAGTTCCACTTCCTAGTCCTGTCCAGTTAAATATCCCTGTAAAAGTCGCTCCATTATTGGTGCTGTATTCAATGTGTATATAGTCTGCAGCTTCCATTGTTCCTAGTTCCTCTAAATCGATAGAAAAGGTTACATTACTGCATCCATTAATATCTATAGGACTAGATAGCCATACGATTGGTCCGTCAGAGTCTCTAACCTCAAAGTACCCAGCTCCAATAGCTCCGTTAACTTGCCCAAAATCTGACGTTGCTGTCAATGAAGCCGCAGAAACATCTATTGTCCATGGTTGAGCTGCTGGATAACCACCAACATTATTTACTCCCGATCCTTGTATTCCAAAGGGGATAGGGTATGAGTCAAAGTTTTCTGAAACAGGAAGTTGGGCTAATACAGAATTACAGAAAAATAATGTAAAAAAAGCAATTAGTCCAATAAAGTTAATTTGTTTAAACATGTCGTTTAGTTTAGCTGTAATTTAGAAGTAAGCGTTCTTAATAGTTAAACGGAAAACATTTCCATTGGTTGGCTTAAATCGTTTATTAGTTTGCATAAAAATAAGGTAAATTAATTAGTTATCAAAAGATTACCCTTTCTCGGGACGCCTAATTCTGTTGATAACTTGCATATTGACACCTACTAAATCGTTTAGGGTTTTTACTTAAACGGTTAAGTTTAATTTTGTAGGTGCAAATGTTCATTTAGTCGAATAATTAAAAATTGTTCATAAAAAAAAGCCCGACCAATTGGTCGGGCTTTTTTTGAAATATACTTTGTCTTACAAAATTGCAGTAAAAGATGCATTTTCTAAGTACTTGATAAATTCTCTGTCTTTTTTAGCTTTCGCTTTGAAAGAACCATCTTTAGCAAATGCACTCTTCAAGTTGCTAATGATTCCTTGTAAGTTGTCTTGACGAGCAGCAGCAACTGCTTTCAAATAGTAACCTTGAGCAGACTCTGCATCAGCAGAACCATCAATTGTACCATCAACAGATGCAGCAGAACCATTTAACATTTCAGCTAATGCTTTGTTAAAAGATGCTTCAGAACCTAAGTTAGAAACAGCAGATGCGTAATCTCCATTTTGGATATCAAGGATACCTTTGTTGTAGTTTACTTCATCACCAGCGCCACTTGCTTGGTTTAATAAATCCATTGCTTTAGTTCTGTCACCTTCTAATCCAGCGATAGCACCTAAGTTGTTCTTAGAGATAACATTATCTTCAATACCGTTTGCTTTCTCAAATTGAGCTTTAGCTTCAGAAGCTTTGTTTTGCTTGTATAAGATTGCACCAACATTGTTTGCTGTTCTGTAATCGTTAGGAAACTTTTCTTCAGCAATTTTGTAAACTCTCAATTGCTCGTTTAAATCTGTAGATAATGCAGCTGTAAATAATAACTCTTCAACAGTTAATGTATCAGGGTTAGAAGTTGACAATGCAACTAACTCTTCATCAGAGAAACCTGTTTGGTCATAAACTACAACCATTTCAGCTCTTCTCAATGCAGGGAAGATGTTCTTGTCAAGGTAAGAGAAAGTTTTACCCATATCTCTCATTGCTTGCTCACGCTCAGTTGAGTTAGAAATTGTTTCCAATACTCTTAAAACAAGATTCTTATCATCTTCGTTCATTTTAGTATCAGCTTGTAAAGCAGCTTTGAATCCAGTGTAATCTTCACCACTTCCTTTAACTACGTAGATATCACCTTGAGCACCTTCGTTCTCAGCTTTCTTAGCAATCTTCATTGAAGCTTCTTTTGCTGCGTTAGCTCTGTCAGTTGATAAAGTATTGTTTTTATCTTCTTCACCTTCTGGAGAAGCATAACCTGTAACGTTAATTGACTTAACTGCAACTTTAGCATCCGATTGTGCATTTGCTAAGAATGCTTCAAACAATTTAATGTCATCTTCTCTTAACTCATTGCTTCTTACATCAGACTTTCCTTTTAAGTAATTGATTTGAGAATTAAAGTTCTCTTCAGTTACTCTTTCAAAAGCATCTTTAGCGATAACAACTTTAAAATCTTTGTTCACTAATAATGGAGTGATGATAGTTGCATCAGCAATTTTTGTTTGAGGAATATCACCTTTCTCTTTCGTTCCTTTATATACTTTACCAGTAATGTTTAGTTCTGAAACTTCCATATCTGGAGAATAAGCTATAACATCTGTGTAAGTTACCTTACCACCTGCTTTGTATTGAATAACATCTCCGTTTCCAGTTGCTTTTTCACCTTGAACTCTAATTGGTTTCAATGCGTGAGAACCTAACATAGGAGTAATCTCAGCAGCAGCTTTCTTGTGTATTCCTTTCGACGGGAAAGTAATATCAACTTTCACACGAACTGAATCTCCATGCATTTCTAATGGGTTTGGTGTTGCTACATAGTCAACATCCTTCAATAGTTTACACCCTGTAGCTAATGCTCCTGATACAACTAAGAGTGACAAAACTTTTACGGTTTGTTTTTTCATAATAATTCTAAATAATAGTACATTTCAATTTTCAACTGCAATAATAAGCAAAAAAGTTAATTGTTCTAACATTTTTAGCGAGAATTTATCACTAAATCGGAATAGAAGAATCAGAAATGGTGATTGATGAATCATCCTCGCAGTTTCTTTTGATTTGCTCTATTGTTAGTCCTGAAATTGGATCAGTAATATTTTCAGCAATATCGGACAAGGGAAATAAGACAAATTTTCTTTTTCTATACTGTGAATGAGGAATTTCTAGCTCCTTTGTTTTTACAGTATTATTCCCAAAAAGAATGATATCGATGTCAATGATTCTAGATGAGTACTTTTTATGGGCAGATTTTTCTTTTCTTCCTATTAGTTGTTCTATCGATTGAGTTATCTCCAAAATTTCTTCAGGAGTCAAGTTTGTTTTTACGCTAATACAAAGATTGAGAAAACTTGTGTCAGAATCAAATCCTAAAGGAGGTGTTTGATAGATGTTTGAAATACAATCAATCGGACCAATCTTATCAGAGATTAATTGGACAGCTTTTGATAGGTTGAAAAGTTTGTCTCCTAAATCAGAACCTAGACTTAAATAAACGGTTGTTATTTCTTCCATTTAAAATTCTCAATAAAATGATCTAAATCGACTTTTAAATAATCTAAAGTTGGTCTAAGAGAATCGTAATTGGGAGATGAGTTGAAATAAACAACACCACTGGCGAATTTATCAATAGAATCAGTCATATAGAACTGAAATGGGGATGCAACATTGCCTTCAAGAGCGAAAAAGGTGCAATAAACCTTGTCTTCGGGCCTAATGATTTTGTAATCGTTTATTGCAGTTGCTTTTATTTTGTGTTCGTCAATTTTATCGTTGACATAATTCACATAGGTTGCTAATGGTTCTTCCATATCTATGTATGTAAAATGGAGAGTTCCATTTAGTGGTCCGAGGTTAATGTCTTTGTGACAAGTTAATTCTTGTCCTTGCATGACTTGCTTTACATTGAATATTTCAGGAATAGAAAGTTCATATGGGCAATCATCTGTGTACGATTTGTAAGAATGACCGGGTAATTCAAGTCTTAAATAAGTGGGTGGTTTAGGGATGTAGTTTTCATCCTTGCAAGAGGAGAAAAGAAAGAGCAATGAAAATATTACTAGAGAAAATTTAATCATTGCTCGTTGAGTTTCGTTCTACTTTTACCATTTTTATTTTTCTCTGATCACTGGATTCAATAATCAGTTTTAAGTCACCAACATGAATAAACTCATTGTCTTTAAGAATTTTACCAGCTTCTTCAATGATGAATCCACCTAATGTTTCAGCATTCTTACTGTCAAATTCATCCTCATCTATTTCGAGTACTTTAATAAAATCAATTAATGCTGTCTTTCCCTCGAACAGATAAGTGTTGTTGTCGATTTTTGTGTAGATGACTTTATCGTTGTCAAATTCATCCGTAATATCCCCAACAATTTCTTCGAGAATGTCTTCTAAGGTAATGATTCCGTTTGTTCCACCGTATTCATCTACCACCAAGGCGATGTGCACCTTCTTGTCTTGAAATTCTTTTAATAGGTCATCAATTTTTTTATTCTCCGGAACAAAAAATGGTTCTCTTACCAGTTTTAACCAATCAATTGTTTCTGTCTTTCCAAGAAAAGGCAGTAAATCTTTAATAAAAAGGATTCCGACAATCTTGTCAAAGCTTTCTTCGAATACTGGAATTCTTGAATGACCACATGCCAGAATTTTTTTCATAACCTCTGAGAAGTCACTGTTTTTTTCTAGTGCATGAACATCAATTCGAGGTTTCATGATTTGTCTAACCTCTGTTTTTCCAAAGTTGACGATTCCTTCTAGAATTTTGTGTTCTTCGTTTTCTTCGTTTGATTCTTTAGTTAATGCTAAAGCAGCTTCTAGTTCATCAGATGATATATCTACCAACCTTTTTTTGAATTTTTCTTGAATGAAGCCAGACCCACTAACAAGAACAGATCTAATCCATGAAATCGGTGGAATTCGATTAAAGAAGAACAGCAGCCTCCCCATCATTTTACTGAATCCCAATGCATTTTTAGTGGCGTATATTTTCGGGATAACTTCTCCGAGCAATAATAAAGTAAGTGTTATTAAAACAACCTCCAGTAAAAACCGAACAGTTTCATTCATTGTTGATTCTCCTAGTAATTTGTTTAGCAGGGAGCTAGATAGAATAACAATCCCAACATTTACAAAGTTATTCGTAATAAGGATCGTTGCTAATAAATCTTTTGGTTTGTCCAGTAGTTTTGAAACGAATTCAGCCTTCTTACTGTCATCTTGTTTTAGGTCTTCTTTGTCAATTGGACTCAACGAGAAAAAAGCAGCTTCTGACCCTGAAATTAAAGCAGACATTAACAGAAGAAAACATAAAACGAGTAAAAGAACAATTTCAACTGTCCCAAATCCTGCTTGGATAATCGCCCCGTCAAAGGGCATGATACTCGGAGGTTCTATTAAATTCATTGATTAGAATTAAAAAGGTAAGTCCTTGTCTTTTTTGATAATGTCATCGACTTTACTTGGCGCGTCTGGTGTTCCTTCTGAAGAGTAAGGAGCTTGGTTTTGTGAACTTTGATTGTCAGGACGTGATAGTATGGTCAATTCATCTGCGACAACTTCTGTTGTGTACCTGGTAATTCCTTCTTTGTCTTGCCAAGAACGTTTTTTCAGTTTCCCTTCTATGTAGACTTTCTGTCCTTTTCGAACGTATTTTTCAACTATTCCTGCAAGTCCTCTCCAAACGATAATGTCATGCCAGTCAGTGTTTTCTATTTTTTGACCTGTGTTTTTATCGGTGTATGATTCTGACGTTGCAATTGGAAAGTTAGCGACTACAGAACCATTTTCAAGGTGGCGAACTTCAGGATCCTTACCTAAGTTTCCAATCAATATTACTTTGTTTACAGTTCCTGCCATAAGATGAATGCTAATTTTTAATAAATGTACTCATTTTTAGAATAATTCAGAAAAATCATCCAAATATTTATCGATAATTCTTGGTAAAGGATAATTCTGAATTTCATCAATTTTTATCAATGTATATTTTTTCTTTAAGGATTCTGGAATGGTATCAAAGTGATGAAAAACGGCAATTATTCTTTGGTGACTGAGAATGTGCTTAATTTGATTCGACTCAATTGTTTGATTTCTCCATACTTGTGCGTCTTCCTTTGTCACGAGTTCTTTTGTTTCAATCAACGGAAATTGATACATGTTTTTCCAAATATCTTTTTCTGTCCTCTGTTCAATTAGTAGTTGTCCGTCATCTTTATAAATTAGAAAATGAAAATACCGTTTCCTTACTTTTATTTTTTTTGTTTTCACAGGACGTGATGAAATGGTGTTGTTGGAGAATGCTAAACATTTCTCTTGAAGAGGGCATTCTTCGCAATTAGGATTGCTTGGCTTGCAAATCATTGCTCCGACTTCCATAATTGCTTGGTTGTGTTCTCCCGGAGAATTGCAATCAATTAATTCTTGAGCTAATTCTTGAAAATATTTTTTCCCTTCTGTGCTGTCAATTGCAAAGTCAATATCAAACACGCGACTAAGTAGTCGGTATACATTACCGTCTACCACGGCTTGACATTCATTGTATGCAAAAGAACTGATTGCAGCAGCAGTATATTGACCTACGCCTTTTAGGCTTCGTATCTCCTTAAATGTTGGAGGGAAAACTCCATTAAGCTCATCGCAAATGTATTTCGCAGAAAAGTGTAAATTTCTTGCCCTGCTATAATAGCCTAATCCTTGCCAATCATTTAGAATTTCTTGTTCTTCAGCAATTGCTAAATCTTTCACGGTAGGGTAGTGGTTTATGAATTTTAAATAATAGCTTCTTCCTTGCTCAACTCTGGTTTGTTGCATGATTATTTCAGATAGCCAAATAAAGTAAGGGTCGCTTGTGTTTCGCCAAGGGAGGTCCCTTTTATTTTGTCTATACCAAGCCTGAATTGATAGTGAAAAATCACTCATTTAAAGAAAAAATTAATATTTGTTACAAAAGTAACTCAACTATTTAAAATAGAAGTCTATTTTTGCACCCTCTAAAAGAAATTAAAAATTAAATAGCATAAAATCAATTAGATATGACAAAAGCAGATATCGTTTCAAACATCGTAGAAGAAACAGGTTTAGAAAGAGTAGAGGCTCTTAAGGCAGTTGAATCATTCATGACAACAATTAAATCATCATTATCAAAAGGACAAAACGTTTATTTGAGAGGATTTGGTAGTTTTATTGTTAAGAAAAGAGCAGAGAAGACAGGTCGTAATATTTCAAAGAATACAACGATTATTATCCCTGCACACAACATTCCTTCATTCAAGCCAGCAAAGACTTTTGTTGATGATGTGAAGACAAATGTAAAGGTTAAGTAAAATAAGCGCTTTCAAATGATAGTTTTTCATTTGGATTTGTTAATTTTGCCCTCTCGCTTTTATAGTGAGCTTATTTTGTTCTTTTGAGAAGAGCAGTTAGTTAAAAAGAATTATAACAAATTAAAATATACAATTATGCCAAGTGGTAAAAAAAGAAAGAGACATAAGATGTCTACTCACAAGCGTAAGAAGAGACTAAGAAAAAATCGTCACAAGAAGAAGAAATAAATTTCATCTTTAATAGATTTTGAATAGAATTAAACTTAGTGGATATTAGTCCACTAAGTTTTTTCTATATATTTAGTTTCACTTAAATTAAGCTTTCATGGGTTTAGAATTAGTAGTCGATACCAGAAAAAAAGGTACATGGCTTGCTCTACTCGATGACGGAAAGCTTATTGAGTTGCATCAAGAAGATGGTGGCGATAATGAATTTTCAGTAGGAGATGTTTATCTCGGAAAAGTCAGAAAAGTCGTTCCTAGTTTGAATGCCTCATTTGTAAATGTTGGATATGAGAAGGATGCTTTTTTGCATTACCTTGATTTAGGTCCTCAATACAATACACTTAATAAGTTTTCAAGAGAAACATTGCGTGGCAAGCAAAATGTTGCCGATCTACAGTATGTAAAACTGGAGAAAGACATTCCGAAGGATGGTAAAATTAATGATACCATTTCTGCTTCGGCACCTATCTTGGTTCAGGTGGCCAAAGAACCAATTTCATCAAAAGGTCCTCGTTTAACTGCAGAGATTACTCTTGCAGGTAGATATTTGGTGCTTGTACCTTTTTCAAATAAAGTTTCTATTTCTCAGAAAATTAAAGATTCTGCAGAAAGAGACCGTTTGAAAGATGTGATGAAGCAAGTCAAACCAAAAAACTTTGGAGTGATTATTAGAACTGTTGCAGTTGGGAAAAAACTGGAAGAGTTAGATCAAGATTTAAAAAGTCTTGTAGATAAATGGAGTACGATTCACGAGAATTTGAAAGGTGCGAAACCACCAACTAGAGTTCTGGGAGAAATTGATAAAACATCAGGTATCCTTCGAGATATGTTGAATGCTGATTTTACCAATATCCACGTGAATGATGAAGAATTGTATGATACTTTAAGAACATACGTTTCTGACATTGCTCCTGGAAGAGAGAAAATCGTCAAAAAATACGGTGGTAAGCTGGATATTTTTGAAAAGTTTGGCGTAAATCGTCAAATCAAAGCATTGTTTGGACGTAAAGTCCCTTTGCCAAGTGGAGGTTATTTGATTATTGAACATACGGAAGCAATGCACGTTGTGGATGTCAATAGTGGTAACCGAAAAGGTGCAGATGGACAAGAGAATAATGCATTGTCAACCAACTTAGAAGCAGCAGTCGAAATGGCGCGTGTTCTTCAGTTGAGAGATATGGGTGGAATCATTTGTATCGATTTTATTGACATGCACGAAAGAGCAAACAATAAGCAACTTTTTCAAGTAATGAAAGATGCGATGAAGACTGACCGTGCAAAGCACAATATTCTTCCTCCGTCTAAATTTGGTGTTGTGGAAATCACTCGTCAACGAGTAAGACCACAAATGGATATCATCACTGCTGAGACTTGCTCAGCTTGTAATGGAACAGGTGAGGTTTCTGCATCAATTTTACTAGCAGAAGAGATTGAGAATAATCTTTCATTCTTAATGAAAAGAAATGAAAAGTCAGTAGCATTGTTGGCACATCCTTATCTTGCTGCTTACTTTACAAAAGGATTGATTTCTCCACAAGTGAAATGGTTCTTTAAATACAAAAAATGGATAGCCGTTCGCGGACTGTCATCACAACATTTACTACAATATTCTTTTGTAGACAATGATAATAAAGAGATTACACTCTGACATGAAGTCAGAGTGTAAATACTCTTTTCTAGAAGCTAAATCAAAGCTAGAATTTCTTTGCGCATACCAAGAAAGATGTTCTTCAGAATTGGAAAAAAAACTCTATGACTGGGGTATCTACAAAGAAGATGCTGATCGATTACTTTCTCATTTAATTTCTAATAATTACTTAAACGAAGAACGTTTTGCAGAGGCATTTGTTTCTGGCAAAGTGAACATCAAGAAATGGGGGAGAATTAAAATTCGGCAACATCTAAAGCAAAAAAGAATCTCTGATTATTCCATAAAAAAAGGATTGGCTTCTATTGATGATGCTGTTTATCAATCCAATTTAGAACATTTAGCCAATAAAAAATGGAATTCTCTGTCTAGGGAGAAAAACTCTTATCAAAAGAAAGTAAAAGTCTATCGTTTCTTATCTTCTAAAGGTTATGAGAATGATTTATTGCGCGAAACTGTTGATGAGATTGCTTCTGAATAATGTTACGTTTTGTTAACGTTCTAATAAATATTAGTAATTGTATTCTTGCATATTGTTCACTCTTATCTTTTTTGATTATTTTAGCGAGACTTTTAAAAAGAACAGTGTCTGACTCAATTGTAATTATACCAACTTTTAACGAAAAAGAGAACGTCGAAGCTATGGCGAGAAAAATGATGTCTTTAGAAAAAGATTTTCATGTTCTTTTTGTGGATGATTCTTCGCCAGATGGTACAGCGGATATTATCGGTGAATTGCAAAAAGAATTCCCTGAGAGAATACATTTAGAAGTCCGAAAAGGAAAACTAGGTTTAGGAACGGCTTACATTCACGGATTCAAATGGGCGGTTGATAAAAAATATGATTTCATTTTTGAAATGGATTGTGATTTTTCGCATAATCCGGATGACTTAATTCGCCTGTATCAAGCTTGCGTAGATGGAGCTGACTTAAGTATCGGTTCTCGATATGTAAAAGGAGGAAAGGTAAAAAACTGGCCATTGAAAAGAATTTTGATGTCCTACTTTGCAAGTGTGTATGTGAGAATGATTCTTTGGATTGGGATTAAAGATACAACGGCTGGGTTTAAATGTTACCGCAGAAAAGTGTTGGAAACAATAAATCTGGATGGTGTTACTTTTAAAGGATATGCTTTTCAAATTTGTTTGAAATACGCAGCAAAAAAGCACGGATTTAAAATAAAAGAAATTCCAATTACGTTTATTGATAGAGAATTAGGTGTTTCTAAAATGAGCACAGGTATTTTTAAAGAGGCGTTTTTCGGAGTTTGGAAAATGCGTAGCATGGATTTATGAGTCAAACAACTTTATTAAAGTCAGGGATTCTTGTCAATGAAGGCAAGAAGCAAGTAGTTGACATTCTGATTAAGAATGGAAGAATAGAAAAAATTGCTCCTTCGATTTCTATTGAAGAAAAACATACGCTAGTTGATGCATCAGGAAAGTTTATCCTCCCAGGTTGTATTGATGATCAGGTTCACTTTCGAGAGCCAGGCTTAACACATAAAGCAAACTTATTTACAGAATCTCGCGCTGCTGTTGCTGGTGGAATCACTTCTTTTATGGAGATGCCTAATACGGTTCCCAATGCTTTGACGCAAGAATTATTGCAAGATAAATACGATAGTGCATCGAAAGATTCTATTGCTAATTATTCATTCTTCATGGGAGCTTCGAATGATAATGTCGAAGAAGTTCTAAAAACAAATGAACGAAATGTTTGTGGGGTAAAAATATTTATGGGGTCATCAACAGGAAATATGTTGGTTGATAATGAAACAACCTTGAATAATTTATTTTCAAAAGTGCCGATGTTGATTGCTACACATTGCGAAGATGAGGCAACTATTGTCGCAAACATTGAAAAAGCAAAAGCTGAATTTGGAGAAGATGTTCCAATGACACAACATCATTTAATTCGCAGTGAAGAAGCTTGTTATCTTTCTTCTTCTATGGCTGTTAGGTTGGCAAAGAAACACCAAACCCGCTTACATATTCTTCACATTTCTACTGCAAAAGAATTGGAGTTATTCGACAATTCTATTCCTTTGGAGCAAAAGAAAATTACAGCTGAGGCATGTATTCATCATTTGTGGTTTTCTGATGAGCAATATGCTGAAATGGGGACTAAAATAAAATGGAATCCTGCGGTGAAAACGGCAAGTGATAGAGAAGCAATTTTCCAAGCTGTTTTGGATAATAAAATAGATGTCATTGCGACAGATCATGCTCCACACACAATTGAAGAAAAAAACAACAGTTATTTCAAAGCACCATCTGGAGGACCATTGGTTCAGCATGCATTACTAGCTATGTTGGATAAGGTGGAAGAAGGAAAAATAACCATAGAACGAGTTGTGGAGAAAATGGCTCATGCTCCAGCTATTCTTTTTGAAATTGAAGAAAGAGGCTTTGTGAGAGAAGGTTATTTTGCAGATTTGGTAATTGTCGATCCAAAAGCATCACATTTAGTAACCAAAGAATCACTTTTGTATAAATGTGGATGGTCGCCTTTTGAAGGGTATCAATTCTCTAATGCAATTGATTCTACGTATGTAAATGGAAATCTTGTGTATGCCAAAAATGAGATTGTAGATTCGTCAAGAGGCTCACGTTTATTGTTTGAAAGATGAAAATAGGTGTAATCGCAATAGTATTTGTTATGCTAACTTCTTGCATAGATTCTTCGGAAGTTATTATGCGAAAAGAGCAACCTAGTAACTTGATTCCTCAAGAGAAATTCACAACGGTTTTAGTCGAATTTGCAAAATTAGAAGGACACATTGAAGCAAAATATATCGTTGCGAATAAGTACAGTCAAATAATGATTAACTCAGGAGATTCATTATTAAAATCCTTCTCTTTGGATAGAGCAACTTTTGAGTCTTCATTGGAATATTACGGCTCTCATCAAGAATTAATGAAGGCTATTAATGATGATGTTTTAGATGAATTGAATAAGGAGTTGGGGGAGTTGGAGAGTGAGAAAGGGAGGTTGTAATCCTGACCTTAAAAATCGATCAATTCGGAGAGAATAATTCAACTTTTTCATTAAACATTTTGTGTTCATTGTTTCACATTAAACGAGTGGATTAAAAAATACTCAATGGATAGATCTTCCATGTTGACTATAATAAAAGAACCTACATCTTAACCAAATTCTCTCTTACAACCTCTCCATTCTCAAAATGCACCTCAACAATATAATTGCCTGTGACTAGTTTTGAAATTGATATCTTATCCGAATTGATACTTGCTGAAAGAATTAACTTTCCGCTGTTGTCAAAGATTTTCAAAAACTTTATTTTTGATGTTTTCAAATGAATAAAATCACCCACAGGATTCGGATAAAACAAAACCCCATCGTTTGCTATTTCTTCAACAAAAAGATTGCAAGG
>JAJRQP010000268.1 GCA_024280195.1 Bacteroidota bacterium
AGTGGCGGTACAGTTACGGTTGTAAATGGTGATAGTTTAGATTATACACCACCAGCAGATTTCGTTGGGAACGATACGATTACCTATGTTGTTTGTGATGGAGGAACACCAGACTTATGTGATACAGCGGAAGTTGTTATAACAGTTGTTCCTGTAACAGATAGCTTACCAGTGACTGTTCCAGAGGATAGCTTAATTACATTCTGTGCAGATAGCTTAACTACTTTTGCAAGTGGACCAGCTACCTCACTTACTTTGTGTGGAGCACCAGATAGTGGAATGGTAGTTATCACCGGAACATGTATTGATTACACACCAAATCCAAACTTCAATGGTCAGGATACCATGTGTGTGATTGCATGTAACGGAACAGTTTGCGACACAACGATTATTGTTATTGATGTAACGCCAGTAAACGATCCACCGGTTGCAACAGATGATGTTGTTACAACGGATGAAGATACACCAGTTGTGATTGATGTTCAAGGAAACGATAGTGACCCAGACAATGATCCATTGACAACGACTGTAATTTCTGGACCAACAAGTGGCGGTACAGTTACGGTTGTAAATGGTGATAGTTTAGATTATACACCACCAGCAGATTTCGTTGGGAACGATACGATTACCTATGTTGTTTGTGATGGAGGAACACCAGACTTATGTGATACAGCAATAGTTGTTATAACAGTTGCACCTGTTACAGATACTGTTCCAGTAATTGTAATTGAAGACAGTGTAATAACGATATGTGGAGATGATTTAACAACCTTTGCAAGTGGTTCTACAACAAGTGTAACACTATGCGGTTCTCCAAATAATGGAACATTAACAATTAATGGAACATGCTTCGATTATGTTCCGGATCCAAATTTTGTGGGTCAGGATACCATGTGTATTATTTCTTGTGATGGTACATTCTGTGATACAACAATCATTATCATTGATGTAACGAGCGCAGGATGCACAGATCCAACAGATACAGATGGAGATGGATTAACTGATTGTGAAGAAACAACAGGAGAAGATGATCCATCTACCCCTGCTGTACCAAGCGGTGTTTCTGACCCGAACAATAGATGTGATCCAATGCCGTGTGATCTTGTATTACCACAAGGATTTACGCCAGATGGAGATGGAATCAATGATTTCTATGAAATTGAAGCAATTGATAATTACCCAGGAAATACAATAATGATTTTCAATAGATGGGGTAATAAAGTCTTTGAAATGGAAGAATATGACAATTCTTGGAATGGTACAATGAATATTGGAATTGAAATTTCAGGAGATGAATTGCCAACAGGAACGTACTATTACATTTTTGATTCGAAAGATGAAATGGTTGGTAAGAATGGAATAATACAAGGATATATTTACTTGAAACGATAAGAATAAATGTTCCGCAGTTTCGGCTGCGGAACTAATTTTGACAGAGATGAAAAATTTAAAACAAATTCTTGCAACATTAATTTTGGTGATTACCTTCCAGAGTGTTGCACAACAAGAGGCTCATTTTACGCAATACATGGATAACACCTTGTTTGTGAATCCAGCTTATGCAGGGTCCAGAGGGATGTTAAATGCAACTGCAATTCATAGAGAACAATGGGTTGGTTTAGAAGGCAGACCTCGTTCAACCACCTTTAGTTTACATTCTCCATTGAGTTTTGATAACGTTGGTTTAGGGTTAACCGCAGTGAATGATATTGTTGGACCTATCCAGCAAACAATGGTGTATGGTGATTTTTCTTACACCTTAAAGTTTAAAAACTCGAAAGGGAAATTAGCTTTTGGATTAAAAGGAGGTATCAACATTATCAATTCTAGAACAGACCAATTGACTACTTCACAAGTGAATGACCCAAATCTATTGGCTGCTGCAAGAAACCAAATTCTGCCCAATTTTGGAGGAGGTGTTTATTACCATACCCCAAAATGGTTTGTTGGATTAAGTACACCTAAATTACTAGAAGGAAGTACTGATGGAACAGGTTCAGCAAGGGAACAACGGCATTATTTTTTAATTGGTGGTGGGGTTTTAAAATTGAACAATGCTTGGAAATTACGTCCTACAACACAGTTAAAGTATACTGTTGGATCTCCTTTGTCAATCGATTTAAGTGCCGCTTTTATTTATAAGAAAAAATTGTGGTTAGGTATAATGCATAGATGGGCAGATAGTTTTGGAGGATTCGTGCAATATCAAATTTCTCCACAATTTAAAGCAGGTATGGCATATGATCAAACTATGACAGAGTTGTCAGGGTATAATGCAGGAACATATGAAGTTTTACTTTCGTATGACTTTGTGTTTAAGAAGAAAGGAATACGTTCACCAAGATATTTCTAATAAGAATTAAAGATAAATAGTAGATAGATGAAAAACATCCTATTAATAAGCATAGTAATTGCAACATGTTTTACTGCTAGTGCCCAAAGTGGTAAGCTAAAAAAAGCGGATAATTACTACAATAAAATTGCTTACGCAAATGCAGCGGAGTTGTACACAGAATTAATTGGTTCTGAGGTTGATTCTCCAAAATTAAAATCCAAATTGGCTGATTGTTATTACCAAATTGGTGAAACAGAGAAAGCGGAAGAATATTATGCGAAAATGATAACTTCTCCTGAAGCAATAAGTCAAGACATTTATAATTATGCTCAGTCTTTAAAGGAGAATGGGAAATATGCAGAAAGCGATAAATGGATGGAGAAGTTTCATTCAATGGAGGGGTCAGACTTACGAGTGAAAGAATTTGTTTCGAATAAAACCTATGTGCAACAAATAGAATCGCAAGGAGTATATTTCAAGGTGAACTTATTAAAAGTAAATACGAAACATGCTGACTTTGGAGGTTATCCTTATGGAGAAAACCAATCTTATTTTGTAACAAACAGAAAGAAAAGAGTTTCTGTGAAACGGTTTCATTCTTGGAATAACAAGAAGTTTTTAGACCTATATAAAGCAGATGTTGTAACTAATGGAGAACTAGAGAACGCAACTTTTCTTTCGAGAAAGGCAAATAAGAAATTTCATGAAGGCCCTCTTTGTTTTACAAAAGATGGCAAAACAGTTTATTTCACAAGAAATAACATGAATCGTGGAAAGAAAAGAAAGGACCAAAAAGGGATTCAAAACTTAAAAATTTACCGAGCAGATATTGACGGTGATGGTAATTGGACCAATCAAGAAGAATTAGCGATTAATTCCAAAGATTATTCGGTAGGTCACCCAACACTTTCTGCTGATGAGAAAACACTTTATTTTGTTTCAGATATGCCAGGAGGAATAGGAGGTTCTGATATCTACAAAATGGCAATTAATGAAGATGGAACTTTTGGTAAAGCCGAAAATTTAGGAGAGAGAATCAATACCGAAGGACAAGAAATGTTTCCTTGGATGACTTCTGAAGGATTACTATTCTTCGCATCAGATGGACACCTTGGTTTAGGAGGTTTAGATGTTTTTGTTATGCTTCCAAAGAAAGATGGTTCATTTAAAAAGCTAATGAACGTAGGAAAACCTGTAAATACACCAAAGGATGATTTCGCCTTAATTATGAATCCTGATAACCTTACAGGGTATGTGTCTTCTAATAGAACAACTGGGACTGGTGATGATGATATTTATTCTTTTACGCTTTTAAAACCGCTCAAGGTTAATTTATCTATTAAAGGAATTGTTGCGGATAAACGTTCAAATACAATCCTTCCAGGAGCAACCGTTGAACTTAAAGATGTTGAAGGTAACATTATCGCAACAACAACAGCGGATGATAATGGTTCGTATGAGTTCGGATTGGAACCAGATCTAGATTATACCGTTTCTGCTCATAAAGATGATTATTTTGATGATTCTCAAGAAATTTCAACCAAGAAGTTGGATGATGGTGTAGAGATGTTAGAGCAAAACTTAGGGTTAGAAAAAGACCCAGGTTTATCTTTGTATGCATTGGTTACAGATAAAAAAACAGGTGCACCATTGGAGAATGTTACCTTGACGATTCTTGATAATATGACAGGAAAGTCAGAAACTTTTAATACTCCAGAAACAGGTGATTATAGAAAGGCTTTGATGGACAAGAAACTAGATGACAGAGGAAGTTATAATATTACCTTGCAAAAAGAGGGATACTTCACAAAAACAGTAACATACAATACAGCTTTTGATCATGAAGGACAATATGATGTACATGCAAATTTGGATTTAGGATTAGACCCAGCAGTGAAAGATTTAGCAGATTTGATTGAAATAAACCCAATCAATTTTGATTTGAATAAGTACAAAATTAGACCTGATGCTGCAAAAGAATTGGATAAAATTGTGGTTGTAATGAATAAGTATCCTGGATTAGTAGTTGAATTAGGCTCCCACACAGATTGTCGAGCATCAAAAGCTTACAACATGAGACTATCTGACAAACGTGCAAAAGCTTCTGCAGCTTATATCAAAACGAAGATTACAAATCCAGAACGAATCTATGGAAAAGGATATGGAGAATCAATCTTATTGAATGGTTGTGAATGCGAAGGTGCTGTTAAATCCGATTGTTCGGAAGAAGAGCATGAGAAAAACAGAAGAACAGAGTTTAAAGTTATTTCCATTGGAAATGATGATGTAAAAGTTAAAAATAACAGTACTGACTCTTTCGATAAATAAGATAAATAATAATTGGTTTTTAAAAAGGCTCATTCAATTTAGAATGAGCCTTTTTTGGCTTTAAACTGTTCTATTGCAACATTCTTCTTATTTTTGAACAATATTTATTATTTCAGATGAAAAGAGAAAAAATTGCAGATATTCTGAGAGCTTCAGAAATTGGAAAAACAGTATTGGTAAAAGGTTGGGTACGAGCATTTCGTAGCAATCGTTTTATTCAAGTGAATGATGGTTCTACCATCAAAAATATTCAAGCTGTTGTTGATTTTGAAAACTTCGATGAAGCAATTCTTAAACGTGTAACAACGGCATCGGCAGTTGCAATCACTGGTGAATTAGTAGAATCAATGGGAGCTGGTCAAGCAGTAGAAATTAAAGTGACTGCCATCGAAATTTTAGGAGATGCAAATCCGGATGAAGTGCAAAAAACAGTAATGCAACCTAAAAAGCACAGCTTAGAATTCTTAAGAGAACAAGCTCATTTGCGTTTTAGAACAAATACTTTTGGAGCTGTTTTCAGAATTAGACACGCGGTTTCTTTTGCAATACATAAATATTTCAACGACAAAGGATTCAATTATTTGCACACACCAATCATCACAGGTTCTGATGCAGAGGGTGCAGGAGAGATGTTTCGTGTTTCTACTTTAGATGCGCAAAACCCACCATTGAATGATGAAGGAAAGGTCGATTTTAGTCAAGATTTCTTCTCAAAGCCTGTTAACTTAACAGTATCTGGTCAATTAGAAGCAGAATTGGCGGCATTAGCATTGGGGCAAGTGTATACGTTTGGACCAACATTTAGAGCCGAGAACTCAAATACATCTCGTCACTTGGCAGAATTTTGGATGATAGAACCAGAGGTTGCATTCAATGACTTGAAAGATAACATGGATTTGACAGAGGATTTCTTAAAATACATTTGTCAATACATTCTGGATAACTGTGCAGATGATCTTCAATTCTTAAATGATAGAGAAGAGAAAGAGCAACAGTCAAAACCAAAATTAGAGCGCAACGAATTAACACTAATTGAGCGATTAAAATTTGTAACAGAGAATGACTTTATTCGATTGACCTATACTGAAGCGATTGATGTTCTTCGAAATTCTAAACCATTCAAGAAAAAGAAATTTAAGTACGACGTTGCTTGGGGTGTTGATCTTCATAGTGAGCATGAGCGTTATTTAGTAGAGAAGAAATATAAATGTCCAGTTATTTTAACAGATTATCCGGCAGAAATAAAAGCGTTCTACATGCGTCAGAATGATGACGGGAAAACGGTTGCTGCAATGGATGTTTTGTTTCCTGGGATTGGAGAAATTGTTGGTGGTTCGCAACGAGAAGAGCGATTAGATATTCTCAAGAAGAAATTTGCCGACTTTGATATCCCAGAAGAAGATTTGGATTGGTACATCGACACACGTAAATTTGGTACAGTTCCTCACGCAGGTTTCGGATTAGGTTTTGAAAGAATGGTGATGTTCGTTACCGGAATGACTAACATCCGAGATGTAATACCTTTTCCAAGAACACCTGGAAACGCTTCATTTTAATTAGTTGAAGAAAAAGTAGTATTTTAGTAAGCACAGAATAATCAAAACACAATGGCATTAAAACAATTTTTTTCACAGAAGATGGACCAACGTCTTTCTCCTCAACAGATTCAATTGATGAAGTTGTTGCAAGTGCCAACAATGGAACTTGAAACAAGAATCAAGCAAGAAATAGAGGAGAACCCTGCATTAGAAGAAGGTGCGGAAGAGAAAGATGACGAAGAGATTGAAGAGCAAGAAGAGGAGGTTGTTGAAGAAGATTTTAACATTGAAGATTATTTAGCAGACGATGCAGATTACAAAACGCAAGTCAACAATAAAAGTAAAGATGATGAAGAAAAAGTAATCCCTCTTTCTGGAGATAAATCTTTTCACGAACGTTTAACTACGCAATTACACATGCGCAAACTTTCTGATGAGCAATTCGTCATTGCGGACACATTAATTGGAAATTTAGATGAGTCAGGATATCTAAACAGAGAGATTGAAGCAATTGTTGACGATTTAGCATTCTCCTATAATTTA
>JAJRQP010000269.1 GCA_024280195.1 Bacteroidota bacterium
ATTCCACGGGTAAAATCACACCATCACTTCAATAATTCATAATCCATAATCCATAATTCAAACAGGCATCAACTTCTAACCACCCCTTCTGCTATCAACTTAATCATAACAATCTGCGTTATCAGCGTTCTATTTCAGCTTATTACCGTGCTTTTCGACATTCCACGGGTAAAATCACACCATCACTTCAATAATTCAGAATCCATAATTCTAACAGGCATCAACTTCTAACCACCCCTTCTGCTATCAACTTAATCATAACAACCTGCGTTATCAGCGTTCTATTTCAGCTTATTACCGTGCTTTTCGACATTCCACGGGTAAAATCACACCTTCACTTCAATAATTCATAATCCATAATTCAAACAGGCATCAACTTCTAACCACCCCTTCTGTGATCAACTTAATCATAACAATCTGCGTTATCAGCGTTCTATAAACCAATCATTAAACCGTTATATTACAGAAAATCAACCTTTTCCTTTCTTTTTAATTATTTTTTTCACTACATTTAGCTAGTTGTACGTTAATTCTAACTTGCAACTGGTGATTATCCTAGATTACGACTATAAAACAAGTCAAGTAAGAAACCGCCTTTTTGAAATAACATATTATCAATGCAAATTTGTATTCATTGGCTTTGCTGTCAGTCATTACAAGCTAAAAAAAGTAAAAATGGAAACTCTAAGTAAACAACCAGAAGTAAAGAACTTCATCGACGGAAAATTCGAAAGAAATGGTCAAACCTCTATGAACGTTGAAAGCCCATTAGACGGAAGCATCATTTCAACTCTTCCCTTATCAACCTATGATGATGTTGATAAAGCAGTAAAGGCAGCTCAAAAAGCATATAAAACATGGTCAGCAACAACTTTCAAAGAAAGAGCGCAAATCTTTTTTAGATATAGAGCGTTATTGGAGAAAAACATGGATGAGCTTTCAAAACTTGTCCAATTAGAAAACGGAAAAAACTACGGAGAATCAAAAGCTGAAGTTGAGAAAAGCATGGAGTTGTGCGAATTTGCAACTTCTATCCCTCAAATAATTAGCAATGAAGTTCAAGAGGTTTCTAAAGGTGTTGAATGTAGAACAGAAAGAAAACCATTGGGTGTTGTTGCGTCAATTGCGCCTTTTAATTTCCCAAATATGGTTCCTCACTGGACAATGCCAAACGCATTAATGTTAGGAAACACAATGATTATGAAACCATCAGAATTGGTTCCGTTAAGTGTTGTGAGAATGGCAGAATTATTAAAAGAAGCAGGACTTCCTGATGGTGTCTTTAACATCGTAAATGGTGGAAAAGATGTGGTTGAAGCAATTTGTGATCATCCAGGTATTGAAGCAGTATCTTTTGTTGGTTCAACGGCAGTTGCGAAAATTGTTTACAAACGAGCAACTTCTAATTTAAAAAGATGCGTAGCATTGGGTGGAGCAAAAAATCACTTAATTGTTCTTCCAGATGCAAATCTAGAAATGACCGCATCAAATGTTGTCGCTTCTATGGCAGGTTGTGCAGGACAGAGATGTATGGCTGCTTCTGTTATGGTTGGGGTTGATAAAGTGCAACACATCATCGATAGAATGGTTGAAGAAGCAAAAGCAATTGTTCCAGGAGAGAATTTAGGTTCAGTTATTACAGCTGCTGCTAAAGAAAGAATAGAAGGTTACATTACTGCCGCAGAAAAAGATGGAGCAACTATCTTAGTTGATGGACGTGGAGCAACTGTTGCCGGAAAAGATGGAGGATATTATGTTGGACCAACAATCATCGATCACGTAACAACAGATATGAGCGTGGCAACGGAAGAAATTTTTGGACCTGTCATTTCTATCATCAGAGCAAAAGATTTAGACGAAGCAATTGAAATTGAAAACGCATCCAACTACGGAAATGCCGCAGCTGTCTTTACACAAAGTGGTGGCTTAGCAAAACAAGTCATGGACAGAGCAAGCGCTGGAATGATTGGTGTAAACATCGGAGTTCCTGTGCCTAGAGAGCCGTTTTCTTTTGGAGGTTGGAACGAATCTAAATTTGGTGTCGGTGATGTTACCGGAAGAAGTTCAATAGAATTCTGGACGCAAAACAAGAAGACAACAATCAAATGGAACAAAGAAGCACAGACTAACTGGATGAGCTAATTTTCTTATAAATTTAAACTACTTATGAGTTCTACTTTAAATTCGGAAGAGGTTGTAAAAAACAACCTTGACTATACTTTATTCTCGTGGTCAAAACAGGCAGGTTTAAACCCAATACATGCTGAAAGGGCAGAAGGAGTATATGTTTATCAAAAAAACGGAAAGAAAATACTTGACTTTTCTTCTCAATTGATGAACGTAAATATTGGACATGGAAATCAACGAATTACCGAGGCTGTTTCCAATCAAATGAAGAAGTTTACTTTCGTTTATCCTGGAATGGCAACTGATGTTCGCGGAGAATTAGGAAAAAAAATCGCCGAGATAACACCCGGAAATTTAACGAAGTCCCTTTTTACGCTTGGCGGAGCTGAGGCAATTGAAAATGCCATTAAATTAGCGAGAATATACACAGGACGACATAAAATTATTTCGCATTACCGTGCTTATCATGGAGCAACTGCGGGAGCAATGTCGGTAAGTGGAGACCCAAGAAGATTCGCAATGGACAGCCAAGCGGCTCCAAATTTTGTTCATGTGGAGAACCCTTATGCGTATAGATGCCCTTGGGGGACAGATTCTATCGAAGAATGTGGAAGAATGGCGCTGGAACATTTAGAACGTGTCATCAAATTTGAAAATCCAGATGCTGTTGCCGCTATCCTTTTTGAAGGAGAATCAGGTTCTTCAGGCTGTATAAAATATCCTCCATTTTATTGGAAGAAGTTGAGAGAAATGGCTGACAAGTACGGCATCCTCTTAATTGATGATGAGGTAATGAGTGGTTTTGGTAGAACAGGAAAGATGTTCGGGATAGATCATCATGATACCACACCAGATATTATGTGTTTAGCAAAAGGATTAACCTCTGGTTATCTTCCTTTGGGCGCAATGGTTGTTACCGATAAAATTGCTAAACATTTTGATGATATCCCGATGGTTTTAGGTTTAACGTATTCTGCCCACTCGGTTTCTTGTGCTGCGGCGTTGGAGAATATCAAAATCATAGAAGAAAACAATTTGGTGGAGAATTCTGCTAAAATGGGACTATATATGGAGAAAAAAATTGCTGAATTGGCGGAAAAACATCCTTCCATTGGTGATTTTAGAAATACAGGACTCTTAGGTTGCATCGAATTGGTTAAAAATAGAGAAACGAAAGAACCCGTTACTCCGTGGAATGCAAAACCTTCCGAAATGGAAGTGACCAATAGAATGGCTGCAAAAATGAAAGAACTAGGTATGTTTACTTTCGTTCGTTGGAATTGGATTTTTATTGCTCCGCCATTGATTATTACCGAAAGTGAAATAGACGAAGGAATTGAAATTCTTTCTCAAGTCATAGCCATTGCTGATGAATATTGTAATTAATGGATAAAGAAATAGTTGAACTAACAGAAGACTTATCTGGATCGTCGCTTTACAGTGAAGATTTGGCGCCTGTTCCTGCAGAAAAAAGAACCTGGAACAAATGGAGTCTAGCGGCGCTTTGGGTGGGAATGGCTGTCTGTATCCCAACCTATCTTCTTGCATCTTATATGATGAAAGAGGGAATGGGATGGTTAGAATCAATTATTATCATTGGTGTTGCCAATATTATTATCACTATTCCAATGGTGTTAAATGGTCATGCTGGAGTTAAATACGGTATTCCTTTTCCTGTTGTTGGTAGGTCTTCTTTCGGGACTAAAGGAATACACCTAGCCTCTGTAACAAGAGGAATTGTTGCTTGTGGCTGGTTTGGAATTCAAACTTGGATTGGCGGAATGGCTATCTATGAAATCATTCATGCTTTTAGCAGCGAACCTGCATCAATGGACCTAAATTGGCTAATGTTTGTGTGTTTTGGCATTTTTTGGATGATGAACATGTACTTCATTTGGAAAGGAACTGATTCCATCAAATGGTTGGAAGAATATTCTGCACCTATTCTTATATTAATGGGTTTTATGCTTATTGGTTGGGGAGCATATAACGCTGGTGGATTTGGTGTTGTTTTGGACCAAAGCCATCAATTGCAAAAACCTGTTTATTCTGTTGTCGAAAATGATGATGTATATGACATTAGTATTCATCCTATTACGAATCAAGAAGGTAAAATAAAGGCTACTTCTATTCAACATCGAAGTATTATTGAAAATGATACGATTATTTTGTCTTCACCGATAAGTCAAGAAGCAATTATTTCTATAGAGAAAGAATACATTAATCAACAGCACAGTTTTCAGTTAGTTTCTGAATTAGAAAATCAAACGCATAGTTCATCTTGGGTAGCTATTAATTTTGATACAACTCCAATCGAAGCACCCAATAAACTGTGGCAATACATAAAATGGTTAACGGTTATGTTAGGTTTTTGGGCAACGATGTCGTTAAGTATTGCAGATATTACAAGATATGCGCCAACGCAAAAATCACAACGGCAAGGTCAGTTTATTGGACTTCCCGGAACAATGATGCTCTATTCTTTCGTAGCCATTTTTGTAACGTGTGCTGCGGTAATTAATTTCGATGATGTGCTTATTGCATCTGATGCACCCTGGGATCCAACGGCTTTACTTGGTAAATTTGATAACCCTTGGGTGGTTGTTATCGCTCAAATATTTATGATTATTGCAACCTTGAGCACGAATATAGCAGCAAACGTTATTGCTCCCTCTAATGCATTCTCTAACATGTTTCCGAAGAAAATAAGCTTCCGTACAGGCGGAATCATCACGGGAATTATAGGAATTATTATTTGCCCTTGGTGGTTAATGAGTAGCATCGCAGGGATATTGATTCTTGTGAGTGGTTTCCTTGGACCTGTACTCGGAATCATGCTTTGTGATTATTTTATCATAAGAAAGAAGAATTTAAAACTAGCAGAATTATATAATGAGAATGGAGAATACGCTTATACAAATGGCTTTAATAAAAATGCAATGATTAGCTTAGTCCTGGGAATTGGTGCCGCTTTAATTTGGCATTTAGTCCCAAGTCTTACGTTCCTGTCTGATTTAGCTTGGTTTTCAGGTTTTTTCATGGCATTTATTGCTTACTTTTTGTTAATGAAAAAAACTAAGCATTATGTTACTAATACGCAAAATTAAAATATGTCAGTACTAATTAAAAATGGTCGAATAGTGACCGCAGCAGAAGACTTCATTGCAGACATTTATACCGAAGGAGAGAAAATAGTTGCGATAGGTAAAAATCTTAATTATTCTGCAGAAAAAGTGATTGATGCAACTGGAAAATTAGTTTTCCCGGGAGGTATTGATCCTCACGTGCATTTAGATATGCCTTTTATGGGGACTTATTCTAGCGATGATTATGAAACAGGAACTCGCGCGGCCTTGCACGGAGGAACAACGTCTGTTATAGAATTCATTCTTCAAAAACAAGGTGATACATTGCATAATGCGTTGAAAGAATGGCAAGATAAATCGTTGCACAAAGCTGTTGGTGATTTTTCATACCACATGGCAGTGACTGATTTTAACGATGCTGTTGCTAAAGAAGTCGTGCAAATGATTGAAGAAGAAGGAATCACTTCTTTTAAAACATTCATGGCCTACAAAGGAGCATTGATGATTGATGATGGACAAATGGTGCAACTCATGAAGGTTGTGAAAAAGCACGGCGGAATTGTTACGGTACACGCAACAAACGGAGATATGATTGATTCTCTTATTGAGAAAAACTTATCCGAAGGAAATACGAAGCCAATTTATCACTACTTGTCTCAACCTGAGGTCACGGAATCAGAAGCTTCTGGACGATTTACAGATATGTTGCATTATACAGGTTGCCCCGGGTATATCGTTCACATGACTTGTGAGGGTGCTCTAAACGCCGTTCGAAAGGCAACCATGAGAAACCAAAAAGTCTTCGTTGAAACGTGTTCGCAATACTTAATGATTGATGCTTCTTTATATGAAAGAGAAGATGGTGCTAAATGGGTAATGAGCCCACCGTTGAGAGAGAAAAAAGACCAAGAAGCATTATGGTCGGGGATCAATCAAGGATTAATTCAAGTGGTAGGAACAGACCATTGCCCATTCACACTTGAGCAAAAAGCAATGGGTAAAGATAACTTTGCGAAGATTCCAAACGGACACCCTGCCATTGAACATAGAATGGAGTTTATGTTCTCAGAAGGGGTAAACAAAGGTAAAATATCATTAAACAAATACGTTGAAGTAACATCAACAAATGCCGCCAAAATTTTTGGAATGTATCCTAGAAAAGGAACCATTGCAATTGGATCTGATGCGGACATTGTCATCTTTGATCCTAAAAAACAACATACTATTTCTGTTGATACGCACCACATGAATTGTGATTACTCAGGTTATGAAGGGTGGAAAGTAACAGGAAAAACGGAAACAGTTCTACTCAGAGGAAAGATAGCAATTGAAAATGAAGAATGTCTTTTGAAACCAGGAGATGGAAAATACATTAAACGAGGAAAGTCTTCGATGATAATATAAAAGAATAGAACACAGATAACGCTGATTTTTATGATAAAAAAAGAATTTATTGTCTAATATTTAATTATGATTGTCAGGACCTTTGATTCTTCAATCATAACTAAATAATACACTTAAAAAAATCATAACAATCAGCGTCATCAGCGTTCCAAACAAAAAATAATTATAGCGTTTGAACAACAATTACAAACATAGCGAATTGACAGAACAAATAATTAGTGTTTTTTATCACGTATATAACACTTTGGGCTACGGTTTTCTTGATAAAGTTTATGAAAATGCTATGTCAATAGAATTGCAAAAAAGAGGGTTTGATGTTCAGCTCCAGAAAGCAATAAATGTCTATTACAATAATGAAAAGGTAGGACAATATTTTGCTGACATACTTATAAACGAAACTGTTATTTTAGAATTAAAAGCTGCGGAGTCCCTAAAAAAAGAACATGAATGTCAGCTAATTAATTACCTAAAAGCAACGGATTCGGAAATAGGGTTACTCCTTAATTTTGGAACAACCCCACAGGTAAAAAGAAGAGTGTTTTCAAATAAAAATAAACAAATCATAAAAAACGAAGTTTTAAAATCATAACTACTATATATTTAATCATAAAAATCAGCGTTCTATAAAAAAAAACTATGGCAAGAAAAGTAAAATCAGCATTAATACAAATGAGCCTTCCAATGACGGAGGGAGAAGGAACAATTCAAGAAATTTGCAACGCAATGTACGAGAAGCACATTCCATACATTGAAGAAGCGGGAAAACAAGGTGTTCAGATCTTATGTTTACAAGAGATTTTTAACACTCCTTATTTCTGTCCTGGTCAAGACAATAAATGGTATGCTTCAGCAGAGGCCGTTCCTGGTCCAACGACGGCAAAACTGCAAGAAATTGCAAAGAAATACCAAATGGTAATCATTGCTCCTCTTTATGAAAGAGAACAAGCAGGTGTTTTATACAATACGGCAGCTGTTATCGATGCAGATGGTGAATACCTAGGGAAGTATAGAAAAAATCACATTCCTCACACAAATGGATTTTGGGAAAAGTATTTCTTTAAACCAGGGAACTTAGGTTACCCAGTTTTCCAAACAAAATATGCTAAAATTGGAGTTTACATTTGTTATGATAGACATTTCCCC
>JAJRQP010000270.1 GCA_024280195.1 Bacteroidota bacterium
CAGAGCATACGGCAAAGCCGTCAAGTTTATCATTGCCAATAAACTCTATTGGTATTTATTGATTCCTGCCGTCTTAATGCTCTTCATTTATAAAATCGGCACCTATATTCAACATCATTACGTTGCTCCAGAAGCGAAGAATATGAATGAAATCGTTTGGTACCTTATTTATGTGATGATCGAAATATCCATAGCCATTCTTCTGATGAAGTTTGCAAAATACTTGGTTGTCGTCTTACTTTCTCCATTGATTTCTCACCTAAGCATGAAAACGGAGAAAATTTTGACAGGCAATGTCTATCCTTTTAGTTTAAAACAACTCATTCACGATGTAAAAAGAGCCATGCGTATTGTCGTTCGTAACATTATGTGGGAGTATTTTTTCTTTATGATTATCTTTGTCGTGTCTATATTAGGATGGGAAGACCCTAAATCATCTCCCATTTTTTACTTGACCTTTTTAATCGGTTTTTTCTACTACGGATTTGCATTTTTAGACTATATCAACGAAAGAAGAAGACTAGATATCGACCAAAGTATTCTCTTTGTAAGGAGCAATAGAGGGTTAGCCATTGCAATTGGTTGTGTATATTCTTTACTGATTCTTGTTCCTGTTAATCTAGAATACCTTTTTGATTGGTCGTCCTTCTCTGATGATGCTTTCGGAAAAATCACACAGTTTTCTTTTCATTTATTTTTATGGTTCTGTGCATCAAGCGCACCAATTCTCGCAATCGTTGCTTCAACCATCGCTATGGACGATTTAGTTGATTTAAAATCCAATCAGTTTTCGAAGAGGTTAGAAAGTAAGTAGTTAAGAAGAGTATTGACTCGTGCTAGTTATTTGTTTCTTTATTCTTTAGCATTCTACTCAGAATCAATGTCTGGTTTTAACAGAATTTAATTCTAGTATAAAATTAGAAAGTAATTAAACTATTTTTAGGCAGTTAGCAAGATTTTGTATTTTTTTGCATACCTTTTGCAATGCAGAATGTGAAATCATTAAAACAAACAACTATGAATCAATTTATTCGTGTATTTTCTTCTTTAATTATTACCCTTACTTTTAGTACGGCATTTGGTCACACGAATGTAGATACACCTCCTGATAGCACAACTTCTATCGTCGATAGGTCTGCCTCTTTATTACTTGTTGAAGAAGGTAAAACCTTATTTAGTGAAGGAAAAGTAAAAACGGCATTGGTGAAATTTAGAGAAGCGGCAAATAAAGACGCAAATAGTTACAAAGCGAATTATTACATCGGGCAATGTCATTATTATTTAAAAAATTACGGCTACGCATTAAAATATGCGAATAAAGCAGTTAAAATTAATCAAGATAAGGTTAGCAAAGAAGTTTACTTCTTGTTGGGAGAAACCTATCATCGAATGGGGAATATTGATTCTGCATTGATTAATTATACAATTGCAAAGGAGAAAATGCCTAAATCTAGGTCGAGAGCATTGTTGTTAGATCATCACATTGAAGAGGCAAATTTTGCTTTAGTAGAGTTGAAAAAAGAAGCAAAATACAAAAGAACAAAATTAGTTGGGGATGTTAATTCTGGATACGATGATTATGGTGCAATACTTGCATCTGATCAAAAAACGATATTCTTTACCTCAAGAAGAAGTAACACAACTGGCGGAGGAATGAATCCTGATGATGAACGCTATTTTGAAGATGTCTATAAGGCAACTTGGGATGAAGAAATGAAAGAATGGGGAGATGTAACCAATAAACTAGGAAGAATAAATTCTGAAGGGTTTGATGCTTTGAATTATTTGTCGGCTGATGGCCTGACAGGTGTAATCACTTTGAATTCTACCACTTTAGATAAGAAAACAACGACAAGAGGTTCTGACATTTGCAATATTAAAATGAACAACAAAGGAACATGGAATTCTCCAAGACCCATTTCTAACAAAACAATTAACACGAGTTATTTTGACGGTGCAGCAACAATCACAGCTGATGGAAGCACCATGTATTTTGTGTCTGATAGAAAAGGAGAGAAATCATCTACAGATATTTATGTCGTTCACAAAGTAGGTAAGAAATGGGGACAAGCTGAACCATTACCTTTTAATGTGAATACACCAGGTCGTGAAACAACACCTTATATTTCACCAGATGGACAATATTTGTTTTTTAGTTCTAATGGGCACGTTGGTCTAGGTGGATTTGATATCTACGTTTCGCAAAATCAAGGAGAATTTTGGGGAGATCCAATCAACTTAGGTTCTGGAATTAACAGTGTGAATAATGATACACACTTCACATACAATCCAGAATTAAAGAAAGCTTTCCTTTCTGCAGTAGAAATCATTGGAAAGAAGTCTTCCATTGATATTTTTGAAGTGGATATGACGGATTTCAATTACGGTAAATAAGATGCAAGGAAAACCGGTTAAATCTTCGCAAACTACCATTACGGAATTAATGATTCCTTCGTATGCAAATTTCGGAGGTAAAGTGCATGGAGGAATTCTGCTAGGCTTGATGGATAAAGTAGCCTATGTTGCAGCATCTAAACATTGTGGTGCATATTGCGTTACTGTGTCAGTTGACGGTGTAGAATTTAAAGAGCCAGTTGAGGTGGGAGACCTAATTTCTCTAGCTGCCTCCGTTAATTATGTAGGAAATTCTTCCATGATTGTTGGAATTCGTGTAACCTCCTTGAAACCAAAAACAGGAGAGGAGAAGCATACCAATTCTTGCTACTTCACAATGGTTGCAAAAGATGAAGCTGGAAACTTAGTTGATGTTCCACCATTGATTTTAGAAGAGAAAATCGAGGTAAGACGTTTTTGCGATGCGAAGAAATTGCGCGAATTGCGTTTTAAAATAGGGGACATTCTTCACAATGAGACCAAAGGTTTAACATTGGAAGAAATGTCGGTTATGATTGCAGAAAACAGATGTGAGGTAAAATTTTAATTGAGTAAAACTTTCTTTTCAAGAACGTATTCTTTGCCTTTAACCAAGATTGTGATTTCTCGCTCTTTTTTGATTTCCTTCCATTCTTCTTCCAAGAAATCACAAAACTCATCTAGTGTGAAATGAGAAACATCGAGTTGGTTAATGCTTTCAATGTAATCACCAATAGTTAATGCGGAAGAATCTTTTTCCCAACGAGCAACAATTTTTAATTTCAGGGCTTCGTAATCAGGAATAACTAATTCATTGAAAACAAATAAACTGTCCTTTTCAAAAGCTTCTTTTGGGTCGAAATATATATGTCCGTTTTTCCAATCGTAGGTGATGAGAAAATGCTCGGAAAATCGGTTGCCAATCAAAGAAGAACCATTCGTTTTTGTATACACAATTTGTTCCGTAATCGTATTTTCAGCAAATTGTATGCTATCGACTTTAATGTAGAATGTTTCGGATTTATTCTTCCCGAACAAGTCTGCACTTAATTCCCCAGAAATAGAAACAGCCTTCACTTCTCCATTCTTTTTTTCTAGATTTTCTTTTAAATAGTTATTGCTTTGAATGAAGTTATTGAAGCCTGTATCAAAAATATAGCTACGTTCATCTCCATCAATAGTTAGTTTGATACGTTTCACACCCCATCCCTTATCACCAACACTTATAGGTTCTGAAGAGGTTTGCAATTTTTTAATATCATTTGCAACTGTTAGAGAGTGCTCATCATAATCAATTTGCCAAGCAGCAAATTTTAGCACACTGTTTCCGATGATACCGTCTATTTTATGACAGCCTAACATGGAGTTTATCCCAGATAAATCTTGTACGATCGCCCCCGTTTCTGTAAATTCAAGATCATCAATTTTTATCGAAGGAATCTCAATGTATTGTTTTTTCCTTTTTTCACCAGAAGAACTCCTGACTTGATGTTTAGATATTTCTGTGTGTTCAAAGTCATTCACAATTGATGCATTGACTACGCTCATAAATGCACCAGTATCATACAGAAATTTATAGGTTTTATCGCCAATAGTTACATCGACAAGAATGAGGTTTTTATAATAGAGAAAAGGTATTTCCTGAACAAAATCAGTCTTGTTGATTTCTCCACGTTTCGCTAAACGAACAGTTTTGCTCATGAAGCAGCTGTTGAGAAGGAAGCTTATTGAGAAGAGAAAGACAATTCCTTTCATTGACTAATTTATTTTGGTTCTTTCCAAATATACTCATTCCTCGTCATAAAATATTTTATCTTTGAACCATGCAACGATACTTCATAGAATTAGCATACAATGGAACTGATTTCTTCGGGTGGCAACGTCAACCTAGAGAAATTTCTGTGCAAGAGGTTATCGAAGAACAGTTGTCAAAATTGCATTCTAACACTCCAATTAAAGTTCTAGGTTGTGGGAGAACAGATACGGGTGTTCATGCAAAGCATTTTATTCTTCATACAGATTTACCATTTATTCAAGACAAGGCATTGTTTTTAAACAAGCTGAATAAGATGTTGCCAAAATCAATTGTCTTTCAAAAAGTCTATGAGGTTGATGCAGATAAACACGCTCGTTTTGATGCAAAATCGAGAACCTATCGTTATTTCATCCATAGAGAAAAAAATCCCTTTGTTATCGATCAAAGTTGGTTATTGAAAAAAGAATTGGAACTCGATAAAATGAATGCAGCAGCAAAGTACTTACTGGGAGAACAAGATTTTACTTCTCTATCGAAAGCGAACACAGATGTCAAAACAAATATTTGCACCGTCACAGAAGCTAAGTGGGTAAAGGCCTCCGAGAATGACTGTTATTTTGAAATTACCGCAAATCGTTTTCTCAGAAATATGGTTAGAGCAACGGTTGGTACACTCGTAGAAATTGGTTTAGGCAAAATACAACCGGAAGAAATGAGAATTATTCTGGAGAAAAAGGAC
>JAJRQP010000271.1 GCA_024280195.1 Bacteroidota bacterium
ACACAGGCTTATTTCCTGAGCAAAGAACGAATTGGGATTTTATTTCTGAGAATTTAGGATACGAAGAACGGTTTTTGAACCTATTTGCATACACCGGAGCAGCTTCTGTCGTTGCCAAGAAAGAAGAAGCAACTGTTTTTCATGTAGATTCTGTGAAGCAATTAATTTCTTGGGCAAAGGAGAACATGGAATTGTCTAATTTGGAGAATATCAAATGGGTGCATGAAGATGCATTAAAATTTGCTCAGCGCGAATTGAAAAGAGGTAATAAGTACAAAGGAATCATTATGGATCCTCCTGCTTATGGAATCGGAGCAAAGAAAGAACGCTGGAAATTAGAGAATAAACTCGATGAATTAATGGAGAGTGCTTCAAAAATTTTAGAAAAAGAAGGTTTTTTGATTCTGAACACCTATTCTCCGAAAATTAGCATTCAATTACTCGAAAGCAAAGCCAATTACCATTTTAGAAATCGACATTTTGAAGTGAAGGAGTTGTGGATGAAGACGAGTACAGGTAAGGAGTTGTATTATGGCATTTTGTTACGGGTTGGATAAAATCTTATCCCCCAAAACATCACTCAATTTATAATAACTTTCCACCGTCCAGCCGCCAACATGTGGAGAAAGTAATGTTTTTTCAGAATCTAGCAAAAATTTAAAATCACTGTTAATTTCTTTTTTCTCATCAAAAAAGGACTCAAAACTCGACTTTTCATATTCCAAAACATCCAAACAAGCACCGAGAACTTTTCCGTTCTTCAAGGCATTAACCAATGCCGAAGTTCGAACGACTTTCCCTCTTGATAAATTGATGAGGTAGATATTTTTTTTAAAAGCAGTAAAGAAATCATCACCTGCAAAGTAAATCGTTTCTTCATTCTGTGGAATATGAAAACTAACGACATCACAATTTTTGTACAATTCTCCCAAAGAAGCTTCTTGCACAAATTCATTGCCGAAATCTGATTTGTATTTATCGTAAGCAAGAATTTCAACATCAAAACCTCTCAATTTCTTCGCAAAAGCAGAACCATTGTTTCCAAAACCTATAATGCCCACTGTTTTTCCATCGAGTTCAATTCCGCGATTTCCTTCTCTGTCCCACTTACCATTTTTCACCTCACTATTTGCAAGATGCAGTCGATTAAAAAGTGACAGTAACATTCCCAGTGCATGTTCTCCAACAGCATTGCGATTACCTTCAGGCGCGTTGTATAAAGTGATGTTGTTTTTCTGGCAATAATCTTCGTCGATATTCTCCATGCCGGCACCAGAACGAGCAATGAATTTCAATTGTTTTGCATGGGACAAAAAACTTGCATCCATCCGAAATCGAGACCGGATAACGATTCCAGAAGCATCAGTAATTGCTGTTTCACATTCTTTTTGAGAGAATTCTGTTGCGTCAATACAAGTGTAACCAGCTTTGGTTAAACGTTCTTCAAGAATAGGATGGACAATATCTATAAAAAGGACTTTCATTTTAAATAAGAAGTTAAGTAGATAAGAATACAGGAGTTAAGAAGTTAAGGAGAGGAGCAAGAATCAACTTCATTCTTAACTCCTGTATTCTTACTTCTATATCCCATACATCAATATCCCTATCGTCAAGTAAATAAATAATCCAACGACATCATTTAGTGTGGTGATAAAAGGACCTGTTGCTAACGCAGGATCAATTTTATATTTATCAAGCAATAACGGAATCAATGTTCCAAAGATACCTGCAATAATAATGACTGTAAACAATGATAAACTCACAACTAGACCCAAAGTAGAACTGTCAAAAACATAAGCAATTCCGTAAATAATTATAGAAAGAATAAATCCATTTAATAAAGCAACCAATGTTTCTTTGGTGATTTTCTTGAAGATAGAACCGAATTGATCTGTTCCTCTAGCAAGTGATTGCACCACAATTGCAGAAGATTGTACACCGACATTTCCACCCATTGCAGTTATTAATGGAATAAAGAATGCCAGAGCAGGAACTTCAGCGATACCACCTTCAAAACCGGCAATAACTTGTGCTCCAAACACTCCACCCATTAATCCAATGAGTAACCAAGGCATTCTCGCACGAGAAATTTTCCAGACAGAATCATCTGATTCAATGTTCTCCGAAATACCTGAAGCCATTTGAAAATCTTTCTCTGCTTCGTCTTTGATAATATCTACCACATCATCAATGGTAATTCTACCGACGAGTTTATTATTCAAATCAACCACAGGAATAGAAACCAAGTCGTATTTCTCCATAATTCTGGCAACTTCTTCGCTTTCTACGTCTGTTTTAACGGAAATAACATTCTTGTCTTGGTATAAATCAGCAATCTTAGTGGTCGGCTGAGCAAAAAGTAATCTTTTTAAAGAAAGAAAACCAAGTAGTTTCTCCGATTCATCAACGACGTATATCGTATAGACTTTTTCAACTTCTTCCGCTTGTTTTCTTAAATCAAGAACGCATCGATTAACAGGCCAGTCTATCGAAACTTTCATAAATTCCTTCTGCATTAAACCACCAGCAGTATCTGGATCGTAATTTAATAAGTCAACAATATCTTCAGCAGTCTCATCGTCTTCTATTTGAGAAATTACTTCTTCAACTTGCGACTTAGGAAGTTCCCCCATTAAATCGGCAGCATCATCTGAATCTAGTTGCTCAACTTGCTCCGCAATTTCTTTGGTAGAGAATGATTTCAGAATTTCTTCTCGAAGGTCTTCATCCAATTCCATTAAAATGTCACCCTGTACTTCTTCCTCTAAAAGATTGTATACGTAAACAGCTCCATCTTCATCAAGTTCATCGATGATTGTTGCAATATCTGCATTGTGTAATTCACAAACGTTTTCTTTTATCCACTCAGCATTTTGTTGCTGAATAGCACTGTTAAGTTCGGCAAGAAATTCTTTTGTTAATTCAAAACGCATGACCCTACTTTTGGGTAAAGATAACTTTGTTAATCAAGAATCAAAAATTAAGATTTAAGAATTATTCTTTCGTGTTATTTTCTCTTTCAGAATGGAAACTGAATAAAGCAAAGAACAGTGCGAAAAATGTCACGCCTGTCTGTGTTTCAATCGTATCTTCTATTAAGAAGGATGCAAGAATGATGGAGATAAAAGCAATGGCTAAAATGTCTTGATTTTTTAAATTAAATCGAATAAATGAATAGAAAACAAAGAGGAAATAGAGCAATCCAAAGACTCCGAAAGTAATTAGAACCGTTAAATAATAATTGTGAGATCGGTGTCGATTGTTTTTATCTAACAGCGTTTTGTTTTTTTCATATTGAGCATTGAATGCATCCTGAACATCACCTGTTCCAACTCCAAATAGAAGATTATCAGATGCAATTTGAAATCCCGTCCTCCAATATTCTAGTCGTTCCAACAATGAGTGACCATTAGGATTTGAATTGTTAATTAACTGATATTTAACGCCATACAGCCTCCCTATAAGTCCTTGGTGATAAGCACTGGTTTCTCCGTTTTCGATATTTGCTATGTCCTGCTTGTTTAGTTTACTTAATCCAAATGCATCTTTTCGCAATTCCATAGATGCGAGATATCTTATAATGGTTCCTATAATTGCTTGCCCTTTCTTATCTGTAGAATCAATTGGAACCGAAGAATATTTCTCCCAGTCGGAGGATAATTCTTCTTCGCAAATGTATAAAAGCAAAGGTAAGTTGGTCTCTGCAGAGAAAATGGAAGAATCGTGTTTGTATAAGTTGCCTCTTTTAGTGCGTTCATTAAAATCAATGGTGCTGTAATCGAAATGATTAGGTTGAAAAAGCCACAAAAACAGACTAACTAGAGATCCCGCAAGAATAAGAATTGGTAGTAGAGCAATTACTTTATTTTTCTTGTAGAACCAATGAATCCAATAAATTAGAAACACTACTGTTGTGGTAATTAATCCTGAAATCACTTGGCTGTATAGAGTGTAAAGAATCAACCAAACGATGAGCAATAGAAGAATTATTTTTCTCTTGCTGGTTTTTAATTGATGCAAAAGAACAGCAATCACCATCGAAATAATTATAGCAAAACGAACGTGTGAAGAAAAGTGAGACAAACCTCGAATATCATCGTATTCTACTTGACCAATCCATTGATTATACAATGCTACGTTGATGATTGTTAACAGAATAACGGTTCCTGAGAACACACTGAGAATGATGTTTAAATGGGACTTATTGGTAATTGGTTTTGCAGCAAGAATTGTCGGGATGACAAGAAGAGGGAGTTTGCCATTTAAGTCATGTACAGCGAAATCCATGTTTGATGACCATAAAAGTCCGAGAATATGCAAAAGAAAGAAACCAAGGATTAAATGATAGATTTTATTTTTCTTGAGGTTAATCCAGTAGGACTTAAAATTGGCTTCAAGCAATAGGTTTAAGACAATAAACATCATTGAAATAGACATCACGACCTTGTTCAGTGGTATTCCAAAAGCAATTCCGCAAAGCCCTAAAAGGTGCAGGTATAAATGTGTATTTTTTCCGAAGAATCGGTTTAACATAGTACAGTTTTGGTTTTCACAAAGAAGTGAAGAAGTCGTAATCAAAAGAACAACGCTTATTTACCCAAAATAGTATTGTAAGTCGATTTATTTTTAAGAATTTCTAGCGACTCTTTGATGTATAAGTCATTCTTAAAGGATTGAACCGCTCGTCCATCTTGATAGTAATAACGAGAAACAATTTCATTGGACAGAATAGATTTTAACTGTGTTTCAAACTTCTCTAGGTCTCTCTCCTTTGATGGAGTCACTTTTGCCATTAATGCTTCGTACTCATCCTTAATATCA
>JAJRQP010000272.1 GCA_024280195.1 Bacteroidota bacterium
ATTTCTCAATGTTATAAAACTCATTGATACTGCCTTTTAGAGAATTAAAAATTACCGTGCAAGAAAACATTAATGCAATTACTCCTATCGTTTCTAACATCGCACTACCACTTAAGAAATCAACCTCATCGAGAAAACTAAGAATACCGCTAGGATCTTCTAGTCCAACATTCTCTCTTAACATATTACCTATCGCGTCTATGACTTTTTCTTCACCAACAAATCGACCAACATACGTTACTGTTAAATATAAAATTGGCACCAAAGCAAGCATTGCATAATAAGCCAAAGCGGCTCCATGCAACATTGATTTCTCTTGAAAAAACTCCAAGAACGTTGTTTTAACTAACTCTTTTCTATCTTCCCAAGTCATTGCGATATCCTTACTTGTGTTACTTCTTTCATTTCTTTATTTGCGGAAAGAATGATTTCTTCTCCTTTTTCTGTCCGAAAGTAATTCAAAATAGTTAAACCGATGTCAAGAGAAGACATAAATTCAACTTTCAAGTTGGGGTTTTCTAAAGTAAATGATGTTGGTCTAAAGAATACTTGTTCTCCATTTAGAAATACGAGATTAAGCTCTCCCATCAATTCTCCTTGCTCTTTTGATGTTGGAGAATAATACATCTCATTAGCAGAGCAAACGCGCTCTATTCGGCTATTTTCTATATGAATGACTTCATTAGCAAATCCCATCATTTCAGCACCATCATGAGAAACTAAAACAATAAGCAATTCTCTTACTTTTTTCAGTTCATTCAGATAAGTAAGAATTTTTCTCCTCAAACGTTGATCCAGATGAACAAATGGTTCGTCTAGTAACAAAACCTTCGGCTCACAAGCTAAAGCTCTTGCAATTGACAACCTTTGTTGTTCTCCACCAGAAAGAAGATGGGCTTTTCTTGACCGAATATCTTTAAGTTCAACAAGTTCTAAAAACTCTTCAATAAGGTCTTCTTGAATATTATTGTGTCGAGAAAGAACTTTTTCTTTGATATTTTGTTCTACAGAATGATAAGGCTCTAACGCAAAATCTTGATTTACCAGTTGAATTTCATCGTAGCCTGGTATCAGCTTAAAAGAAGGTCCAGCTAAAGATAAGCCTTCAAAGAACACCTCTCCTTCGTTCGCATCTAGCAATCCTGCTATAAGTTTTAAAAAAGTCGTTTTTCCTTCTCCACTTTTACCAATAATACCATAAGACTTCCCAGTTAGAAACTGAAAATCAATTCCACGTAAAATCCAATCGTCCCTCTTTAGACCTAGATTTTTTACCTCAATCATTCGGGAATTAATTCTTTCGGAAACTCTTGAGCTGCAATAAAAATACCTGGAACAGGATTAGACATAGGCTCATAATCCTTTATGAAAATTTTCACAGCGAAACCATTTTCATCTTCTGACAATTCGCAAGAATCCATAATAGATTCCGAACAACCAACTGACACAGGACCATTATCAGTCAACACTTCAAATAACCGCATGTTTTTTACGTCCAAAGCAAAAGATTCTCCATCAGGAAAACTTCCTTGTAATTGATAAATTGCTTTTTCTTGTTCGCCAACATCTTGTACATCATTGATAAGAAGTTCGTCCTCCCATTCATACTTTCTATTCATTTCAGACTCTTCTCCGTTATGATTTGCTGCTGCATGTTCTTCCGAAAAATGCTGGTTTAATAAATAAAAATGGATCTTACACTTCATAATTCTTGCTTTGAGGAACAAAAATACCAACTTTATTGAGAAATCATCAATTCATAAGTCATTGCTCAAACGAATTACTATTTTTACGTTCACAGAATAGTTAAATGTTAGACTACAGTTACAAAACCATATTAAAGATGGCCATTCCATTAATGGCATCCACCTTTATTCAATCGGTTGTATTGATAACTGATTCTTCATTTCTTAGCAGATACGACACCATTGCTTTTGATGCAGTTGGAAATGGAGGACTCATCTACATTACTTTATTTATGACACTTGTAGGCATGTCAGATGGAGCTCAAATATTGATGGCTCGGAGAATCGGTGAGAAAAAAGAAAATCTCTTATCACGCATTTTTGGTTCTGCACTGCTGAATAATTTCCTGCTTAGTATTCTATTAATTGTCGTAATAACACAAGTAATGCCTAACGTTCTTAAGTCTTACTCGTTAAATCAAGACGTTGCACAAGGGCAAATTGAATATTTGCGTATAAGAAGTTATGGGTTATTTTTTGCATTCATCTCCTTAACGATTAATGCCTATTTCATGGCAATTGGTAAAACGAAATACGTTTTAATAAGCGCATTGTTTATTGCTTTTTCTAATATTATATTAGACTACTTGCTCATTAGTGGCAACCAAGGATTTGAAGCAATGGGTATTGAGGGAGCAGCAATTGCATCTACCTTTGCAGATGGCATTGGGGCAACTTTCTTATTCTTCGCCTTTGTAATGGCTAAAGAACAAAGGGCGCAATCTATACTAAAGAACCTATCTATTAGCAAAGAAAGCTTGATACAATTGTTTAAAATCAGTTCCCCAATCATGTTGCAAGGTTTTGTTGCGCTTTCTACCTGGACTGTCTTTTTTACATGGATAGAACAAATAGGAACACATGAATTAACCGTTTCTCAAAACATTCGTTCGTTGTATTTTCTAGCTTTTGTTCCTGTATGGGGATTTGGAGCAACAACAAAAACTTACGTCAGTCAATACGTTGGCAACAAAGATTATGATTCCATCAAACCAATACTTAAGAGAATACAAATTCTTTCTATCCTCTTTCTGTTTGTATTCTTTCATGGGGCACTCCTCTACCCTGAAACGATGATAAGCTTGGTCAATCCGAATCAAGAATTTATGGCAGATAGTGTTGCGATTCTTCGATTTGTATCTGGCTCAGTCATTATTTACTCTCTTGGAAGCATCTATTTCCATGCAATTAATGGAACAGGTAACACCCGACATAATTTCTACATAGAATTACTTGCGGTAATCGTATACTTGATTGCAGCATTCATATTTATAAAAGTTTATCAGTTAGAAATATTCTGGATATGGACAGTAGAATATATTTATTTCATTACTATTGGACTTCTATCTTATTTATATATACATAAATATGACTGGAAGAGGAAAGAAATTTAAAAACGCATTATGAGTGATTTAAGCATTGTATTTATGGGGACACCATCCTTTGCAACAGAAATATTAAAGAAGTTGCATACAGAAGGTGTAGAGATAAAGGGAGTAATCACTTCTCCAGACAGAAAATCAGGTCGTGGGCAAAAGGTCAATCAAAGTGATGTAAAAAAATATGCGGAAGCGAATGGAATGAAAATCCTTCAACCTACCAATTTAAAGGATGCAGAATTTGTTTCAGAATTGCAATCATTACAAGCAGATTTATTTGTTGTGGTTGCTTTTAGAATGTTGCCTGAAATAGTTTGGGGAATGCCACCGAAAGGAACGATTAATCTTCACGGCTCTTTGCTCCCAAATTATCGAGGAGCAGCACCTATCAATTGGGCAATCATCAATGGAGAAACAGAAACAGGAGTTACTTCTTTCTTCATCGAGAAAGAAATCGACACAGGTATGATTATCGAGAAAGAAAGAATAAGCATAGGAGAAAACGAAAGCGCAGGTGAGCTCCATGACAGAATGATGGTATTAGGAGCCGATGTTGTTTATTCTACCATTCAGAAAATTGCAAGTGGAAACATTCAGCCAGTTGACCAAGACGATCTAGTTGGTGCAGAAATGAATCCTGCTCCTAAAATTTTTAAGCAAGACTGCAAAATTGATTTCTCAAATGATGTTCAAACAGTACATAATTTCTGCCGAGGGCTCTCCCCTTATCCTGCTTCTTGGTGTACCTTATATAATAAGGACAAAAATGAAAGCAAAACATACAAACTATTCGCAAGCGAAAAAACGGGCATTGATGCTGTTAATCATTCTGCGATAAAATCAACAGAGGAAGGCTTGCTTTTTCCGTGTGCAGACAATTATCTTTTAGTGAAAGAAATTCAAATGGAAGGAAAACGAAAAATGAACTTCAAAGACTTCTTAGCAGGTAATCCAATCAAAAGTCTATCTATTATTGAAGAGTAGCGCATATTTCATTAGACGTATAAAAAACCTTGTTAGTCGATAACACCATTAAAACATGGTGTTTCAGGCGTACTTATCAACAAATAAGGCTACTTTTCCACAAAATACACGTTTTTTTCACCAAAACACTTGCACAGTAAGGAAATCCGTATATATTTGTAAGGAATTAATTATTTAATAAACTAAAATTAAACAAACTATGAACAAGTCAGAATTAGTTGATGCAATGGCATCAAACGCTGGATTATCAAAAGCAGACGCTAAAAGAGCATTAGAAGGATTTATCGATGCTACAGGACAAGCATTAAAGAAAGGTGACAGAATTTCTCTAGTAGGATTCGGATCTTTTTCAGTGTCTAACCGTGCTGCAAGAATGGGACGTAACCCACAAACAGGAAAAGAAATTAAAATCGCTGCAAAGAACGTTGTACGTTTCAAAGCAGGTTCTGATTTATCTTCTAAGGTTAACTAAGATAACCAACAAAAAAATTAAAGGGAATCGAAAGGTTCCCTTTTTTTATGCCCAATTACGAGGTATATAAGCTTCAAAAATAGATTTTTAATTGAGTTTTGTTATTTTTCTCATAAAAATGATACTTTTTACTCCAAAACACTTGCGTAGTAAGGAAATCCGACTATATTTGTATAGAATTAATTATTAACAAACAAAAAATTAACAAACTATGAACAAAGCAGAATTAGTTGATGCAATGGCATCTAGCGCAGGATTATCAAAAGCAGACGCAAAAAGAGCATTAGAAGGATTTCAAGAAGCAGTAACTGGTTGCCTAAAGAAAGGTGACAAAGTTTCTCTAGTAGGATTTGGTTCTTTTTCAGTATCTAACCGTGCTGCAAGAATGGGACGTAACCCACAAACAGGTAAAGAAATTAAAATCGCTGCAAAGAATGTTGCACGTTTTAAAGCTGGTTCTGATTTAGCGAAGAAGGTTAACTAAGATAAACCAACAAAAAAATTAAGGGAATCGAAAGGTTCCCTTTTTTTATGCCTAATTTTAGCCTTATGAGTATTGACGAGAAAGTTTTAGCAGAATTCTACAACATCATCACAGAAAGCAAACAAGAGAAATACGATCAAATAGCGTCGGAAAGAACAAAATATTTGACGGTTGTTATGGAAAGTATTTCTAAAGAGCATAATTCTTCAGCAGTGATGAGAACCTGTGATTGTTTTGGAATTCAAGACCTGCACACCATCGAAAAAGGACAAAAAAAACACGAACCTATGCGAGATATTGCGCTTGGTGCAGGTAATTGGGTTGATTTACACACTTATGATTCTGGTGACACCCCTTCTATTGAATGTCTGCAAAAACTGAAAAGTCAAGGTTATAAAATAGTTGCTACTACTCCACACACAGATATTGATATCAACGACATTGACATAAACCAACCAATCGCCCTCGTTTTTGGAACTGAAAGAACAGGAATATCCAAAGAAGTAGAAGAAATGGCAGACGAACTAGTCAAAATTCCGATGTACGGTTTTACAGAAAGCTTTAACATAAGTGTGTCTGCTGCGATTGCCTTAAATATTCTTCGCAATAAATTAGAACATTCAGATCTAGAATGGAAACTACCTAAAGATGAGCAGATTAAATTAAAAATCAGATGGTGTGAGAAAATCATTCGCGATGGAGAGAAGGTGGAGAAAGAGATTAGGAGAAGGGTGAATAGAGGTGAATTATAGTTTGACAAACCACGGATTCACGAATAATTCAATCTCATCTGTTAATTTTACTGAAATAGAAAATCTCATACCTCAAACACTTGAAGCCATTGATTACTTACTACCTAATATTACTTAATGTTTGTTACTCCTACTATAGAAAAAGAGAACCACATTACCCAATAGTTAATGCATCACTTGTCTTTTCAGGAATAATAACTTTAATTCTAACCTGAATATCAGTAATAATAGGTGTCAGTTTCAGATTGTACCTAGTGGGTTTTCTGAAGTTTTTCATTCTCCCAAGCTGGGCTATAATGACTTATATCAATTATCAGTTATTATTAAACAGAAGAATTGAAGATTTAAAAAACATCAAAAGAAGATACTATTTTTTCGTTACCTTCGGTTTAATTATTTTAACTCTGATAGTTCTATTCGCTCAGGTTTCATACTTACAGAACATAAACATTTCAACTTCACATTAATTTCACCTAGTAATCTTCCCTAAAATTTCCAAAAACACATCCGTGCATCCGTGGTTATTCCCTTTCTAATAAATAATTAAAACATTATCCATATCTCACGATGACAAAAAGAATTATATATTTATATTTGTAAAGCAAAAAACAAACTAATAAATAACTATTATGGGTAAAGGAGATAAAAAATCAAAGAAAGGTAAAAGATCAATGGGATCTTACGGTGTTTCAAGAAAACGTAAGACTACTGCTCCTACTACCGCTAAACCAAAAGCAAAGAAAAAAGCGGCTCCAAAAGCAAAAACTACTGAAAAGAAAGCTGCAACTAAAAAAGTAGCTGCTAAAAAAACAGTAGAGAAAAAGACAACTGTTAAAAAAGCAGCAGCAAAGAAACCCGCTGCTAAAAAAGCAAGCCCCAAAAAGGAGGACTAATTCATACAATCCCGGTTCTTCCGGGATTTTTTTTTGACATATTTTAATTTTAGCATTAATGAAACATAATTTCGGTGCAGGACCATGCATC
>JAJRQP010000273.1 GCA_024280195.1 Bacteroidota bacterium
AGAGACATTAAAGTAAACGCTAGAATTATTGCTGCAACCAACAAGAACCTTCGCAAAGAAATAGAGGAAGGTAACTTTAGAGAAGATTTATACCATCGTTTGGCAGTGATTTTAATACATGTACCATCTCTAAATGAACGAAGTGATGATATTCCGTTATTAGCCAACCATTTTATGGGAATGGTTTGTAATGAACATGGAGTTGCTCGAAAATCCTTTGATGATAAAGCATTAGACGCATTGCAAAAAACGGAATGGACAGGTAATATCAGAGAATTACGAAATATCATTGAACGATTGATTATTTTAGGTGGAGACGTAATTACTGCGGAGGAAGTGAAGATGTTTGCAAATCCAAGACAAGGATAGTCAATTGGTTCTTAATCCAATGAATACAAATCCATCTGAACCATGTCCTTAACAGTCGTGTTCAAAATTTCATTACCTGCATAGAAATCAATGCAAGTCGTGTCTTCTAGCAATGCAAATTCATAATCGCAATTCATGCTCATGTCATTCACAATCAATGCGCGGTATGCATAGATTTTCACAACAGGAGAAGTGTGATTCATTAATTCATTCAATTCTTCTTCAGAAGCAATCGTTTGCAGTTCTTGAAAAATCTCAAATTGCGGTGTAACTGAGTCATTGATGTTGATGAACATTTGCTTAACTGCCGTTGCTTGTGATAAATCATAGACAAGACTATCCAAACGATTATCCAAAGCCAAAGGAATTAATGTCGGCACATATGGACTCGGTGGAATCGCATGAACCATCACTCGGAACTCATGATAATCTTTCGCAGAAATCCCCATGCTCTTTATTCCAAGAGCAATGATAATCGACACTAAAGACAGCATTTTAAATTTCATCCGACTAATAATCAGTTAATTCTGTACGCAAAAGTACAAAAATAGAAGAAGATTTCATAGTGCTTATGCTGTTAATTATAAGTTAAAGAGAAGTACAATACTTGTGAGTGAGTTTAAAACGTCAAATTCTTAATCATTGTTTACTACAACTTATTATCTTTACCAATCATAATGAAAAAAGTTCTAATCATAACTTATTATTGGCCACCAAGTGGTGGGTCTGGTGTTCAACGATGGTTGAAATTTGTAAAATATCTTCGTGATTTTGATATTGAGCCAATCGTTTTTACCGTTGATGATCCTGAATATGCAATAATTGATGAATCATTAGCGAGTGATATTCCAGAAGGGGTTGAAGTAATTAAACATCCAATTTGGGAACCGTATAAATTAGCTTCATTTTTTTCTAAGAAAAAGAAGAACAAAGAACAGGTTGGTTTTTTAACAAAGAAAAAGTCTTTTTTTGGAAAGGTGATTGCTTATATCCGAGCTAACTTTTTTATCCCTGATGCTAGAATGTTTTGGGTAAAACCTTCTGCCAAATTCTTAAAAAGCTATATCAAAAAAAATGATATTGAGGTGGTGATTTCTTCTGGTCCGCCACACAGTCTTCATATGATTGCTTTAAAACTTAAAAAGGAACTTGGTATAACTTGGATTTCTGATTTTAGAGATCCTTGGACAGAAATTGATTACATGCATCAGTTGCCATTGTCAGCACGTTCTAAAAAGAAACATGCAAGATTGGAAAAAGAGGTTTTAGAAAATTCTGATGCTGTAATAGTTGTTGGAGAAACAATGCGACAGGCATATCTTCCTACTAATTCAAATACTTACGTGATAGCTAATGGATATGATGTTGACCTCCTGAAGGACGACGTGACTTTGGATGACCATTTTTCCATTACGCACATTGGATTAATGAATGAAGATAGAAATCCACATATTCTTTGGAAGGTTCTGTCGAGAATGGCAAATGAAAATGACGAGTTCAGAAAGTCGTTGAAAATCAACTTGATAGGTAAGGTTTCTGATGAGGTTGAAAAAGAATTAACGGAACGCTCATTACTTTCTAACGCGGAGTTTATTGATTATCTTCCACATACTGAAGTTATCGCTTATCAGCGTAAATCTCAGGTTTTACTGTTGGCATTAAACAATGTTCCAAGTGCTAAAGGAATAATTACAGGCAAAATTTTTGAGTATTTAATGGCAAACAGACCGGTCATTGCGATTGCTCCAGAAGATGGTGATTTAGCAAAAATTCTTCAAGAAACAAATGCAGGTAAAGTTGTTGGTTTTGAGAATGAGAATGATTTGTATGAACTTGTTCAGCGTTTGTATAATGAATATATAAGCGGGAATTTGTATCTAAAATCAACAGGTGTAGAGAAGTATCATAGAAGAAACTTGACGGAAGAATTGGCTGTGATAATTAATAAAACAATTCGAAAATGATTGAAATCGAAGAGGCATTAGCATTAATTCTGTCGAATAAAACTGTCTTGGATGCCACAACTGTTGATTTAATAGAATCAGTAGGTTTCATCTTAGCAGAAGACATTCATTCTCCCATTCATTTGCCTCCATTCAGTCAATCAGCAATGGATGGATATGCCATATGCGGAAAGCAAAATCATTTTGACATTAAAGGAATTATTAAAGCCGGAGATACTTCTTCTTATTCTCTCAATAATGGAGAATGCTACCGAATATTCACCGGAGCAAAAGTGCCCGAGAACACAACAGCAATTGCAAAGCAAGAAATTGTAAATTCTACAGAAAAGCAGATTACACTGCAAGAACAAGTGAAACAAGGAACAAGCATTCGTTTGTTGGGTGAGGAATTACAGAAAGGAGAATTAGCCATTCGAAAAGGAACTAAAATCAATCCTGCTGCGATAGGTTTATTAGCTGGGCTTGGATTAGAAAAAGTGAAAGTTTTTCAAAAGCCAAAAATTTCAATCATTGTTACAGGCGATGAATTAATAAAACCAGGAAATGATTTACCATCAGGTAAAATATTTGAATCGAATTCTTTTACACTTCAATCTGCTGTAAAGAGCAGTGGTTTTGACGCAACAATTCAACATGTTGCAGATGATTTTGAAAGCACTAAATCGGTCATTGATTCAGCAATTAAAAACAACGACATTGTAATTTTATCAGGTGGTATCTCTGTAGGTGACTATGATTTTGTTGGAAAGGCAGTTGAAGAATTGAACGTTGAAAAAGTGTTTTATAAAATCAACCAGAAGCCCGGAAAGCCCATGTATCATGGATTAAAGGATGGAGCAAAGGTTTTTGCATTGCCAGGAAACCCTGCTGCAGCATTGACTTGTTTCTACTTTTATGTGTTGCCAGCTATTCAAGTTATGTCAGGTGTCACAACAGAAGGGTTGCAAAAAACAACAGCTAAGTTGAATGAGTCTTTTCTTAAGAAAGGAGACAGGTCCTTTCTCTTAAAAGCACAAATAATTGATGGACAAGTAGCTATTCATAAAGGTCAAAGTTCTGCAATGTTAAGTTCTTTTGTGAATGCAAATTGCTTTTTGTACCTTAAGAAAGGAAATAAAAGTTATCAAAAAAATGACGTTGTAGAGGTGTTTCTACTTCCATAATAGGGTAAGCATGAGAAAATTTACAGGCGTCGTTCTTGCAGGTGGTAAAAGTTCTCGAATGGGAGAAGACAAAGGATTAATTTCTGTAGAAGGACAAGCGATGGTTCAAGCATCTATTAATTTATTGAAATCCGTAACGGAGCGAATCATTATCATTTCAAACAACGAAGTCTACGAGCAGTTTGGATACGAAGTGTTTAAAGACATTCTTCCAAATAAAGGACCTATGGGGGGAATTCTCACGGGACTGATAAATTCCAATACCGAAGATATAATCTGTTTAACTTGCGACATGCCTTATCTGACAGATGCAGTCATTGATAAGTTAATTACCTATTCTGAAGAAGGTTCGCCAACAATTATTCAATATAAAGACAGGTTGCAACCTTTAGTCGGTATTTATAACAGAGCATTGATTCCTCAAATTCAATCTGATATTGAGAATGATAAATTGAAAATATTGAAATTATTAGACGAGATCGAACATCAAGTCTTATCTTTGTTAGAGAATGAGGTAGGATCAAAAGTTTTTCTCAATTTGAATAAAAAAGAAGATCTAAAGAAATGATAATTCATGTAAAATACTTTGGGATGATTGCCGAGAATATTGAGCTCTCGCAAGAAACGCTGGAAGTAGATTCGAAAGTTAACCTCAGAGATTTTTTTGAGGCAAAGTTTTTATTCTTGCAATCGATTAATTATCAAATAGCTGTTAATCAGGACATAACGAGCGTGCTGGATGGTTCTGTAAGTGAGGTTGAAGTAGCATTATTACCACCGTTTGCAGGTGGATAAAGATTAATTATGGTAGATATTACGTTTAAGTCGAGTACATTGAGAGTTGCAACAGCCCAAGCAAAGGTGGTGGTCAGTTCTCAGAATACGATTGATGCAATAAATAATAAGACGGTTCCAAAAGGAGATGTGTTTGCAATGAGTAAAGCAGCAGGATTGTTGGGAGTTAAAAAAACACCTGAATTACTGCCTGATTGCCATCCAATGCCAATTGAATTCACAGGAATTGAGTATGAAATTGATGGGTTAGAAATCATCATTAAAGTAACGGTAAAAACAATCTACAAAACGGGAGTTGAAGTGGAGGCAATGCATGGAGCAAGTATCGTTGCTCTGAATATGTATGACATGCTGAAGCCTATTGATAAAGGAATTGAGATTCACGCCATTAAATTATTGCAGAAAAAAGGAGGTAAATCGGACTTTAAAAATAAATTTAGAAACGATTTAACAGCTGCTGTTTTTGTGTGTTCAGATTCTATCGCTAATGGTCAGAAAGAAGATAAAGCTGGAAAGGCAATCATTGAAAAATTGAAAGTTTCTTCGGTTACAATTGAAGAATATACCATCATTCCAGATGAGGTTGATTTGATTCAAGCATCATTTTTAAAGCACGTTGCAAAAAATACGGACATGGTTATTTTTACTGGAGGAACAGGTTTATCGAAAAGAGACGTGACACCAGAAGCAATTCTACCATTAATAGATAGAGAAATTCAAGGCGTTGCTGAAGCAATTCGTAAATACGGACAGGAAAGAACACCCTATTCAATGCTTTCAAGAAGCTTGTGTGGTGTGAGAGAAGAAACCTTGGTGTTGGCATTGCCTGGTTCAACGAATGGCGCAAAAGAATCAATGGATGCTGTTTTTCCAGGATTGCTCCATGTATTTGGGATTCTGAAAGGAGCAAGACACGATTAAATTAATTGGCTTACCTTTGTTACAGAAGGCAATGACGGAGCAAAATCAAATAACAGACACTTTTGGAAGAACGCATGACTATTTGCGGATATCTTTAACTGAGCGATGCAATTTGCGTTGTGTCTATTGCATGCCGGAAGATGGGATAAAGTTGCGAGATAAATCGCATTTTATGACTAAAAATGAACTTGTTTCCATCGCAAAAACATTTGTAAAATTAGGCGTAAAAAAAATCAGGTTGACAGGTGGAGAACCTCTTGTTAGAAAGGATGCGAAAGAAATTATTATTGCATTAGGGAAGCTTCCTGTAGAATTAGCCATCACAACTAACGCTATTTTAGTTGACCAATTCATTGCTGTTTTTAAAGAGGCAGGTTTAAAATCTGTCAATGTTAGCATTGATTCTCTCATTGAAGAACGATTTAATTCTATTTCGAGAAGAATTGAATTTCAAAAAGTAAAAAAGAACATTGACTTATTGATTGCAGAAGGATTTCATGTGAAGTTAAACGTGGTGGTAATCAGAAATGTCAATGAGGATGAAATTGCTGATTTTGTAAGTCTAGCAGAACATCAAAATGTGCACATTCGTTTTATTGAATTCATGCCTTTTGATGGTAATAAATGGGAATGGGATAAGAAAGTATCTTATAAAGAAATTCTTTCTGCTGTTGAAAGTGAATTTGGCAATGCAGCAATTGTAAAGATTAAAGATCAGAAAAACGATACGACCAAATGTTTTCAAATTCAAAATTTTAAAGGAACATTTGGCATCATTAGTTCTGTTACGAACCCATTTTGCGATACTTGCAATAGAATTCGATTAACGGCAGATGGTAAAGTGAAAAACTGCCTGTTTTCTCAAGATGAAACGGATATTCTGACTTCATTTAGGAAAGAAGAGGATATTGAACAACTGATTCGTGCAGCTATTTTGCAAAAGAAAAAAGAACGAGGTGGTCACCGAAATTTTGATGATGATTTTGTCGAGGATATGAAAAATAGATCAATGATTACAATTGGTGGTTGATTAATAAAACCCCATGCTTCTTTTCTTTATCATCTTTTTGGAGTCTGCAGTGTTTTCTGTAGTATATTTAATCCTCTGAAGCAGACTAGCAATAATTGAAGAACTCAAAGATTTCGATTCTGCCAATGCTCTTTCGAAGTCTTCTTTTTTGATTTTGATAATCTCAACTTTACTTGCTGTTATTGCAGAATTGCCATAAAAATCGTTCAGGTTGAAGTAGGAGGAGAGCCCTAGAAATTCGTTGGTGTGTCCGATCCAAACAACTTTAGTTGCTTTTAACACAGAAATTTGCCCTTCAAGAATAAAGCGAATGTAATTTAGCGTGTCTCCCTCATTGTAAAC
>JAJRQP010000015.1 GCA_024280195.1 Bacteroidota bacterium
TTCATAAGTAAAGTATTTATTTGAAAAAATAACGCGGTTCAATTAAGTAGTTACATTTACTGCGTACTTAATTTTGATAAATCACTCCAAAAATCGGGGTAGCTTTTGTTAACGGCATCTTTGCCATTGATTATCAATCCTCCAGAAATTTTTGTTGCAGCAATTGCTAAACACATGGCTATTCTATGATCGTTGTGAGCATCTACTTCTGCAGCATGTAATTCACCCCCACCATGAATGAACATCTCATCAGATTGCAATTCAATTTTGACGCCTAGTTTTCCAAATTCTTTTTGAAGAACGAGCGCACGATTGCTTTCTTTATTCGACAACCTATTTGCACCTTTGATAATAGACGTCCCATTGCAAAAAGCCGCCAATGTAACCAACGCAGGAAATAAATCAGGGCAATTTGTCGCATCAAACTCGAAAGCCGTTCTTAAGTCTCCTTTTATGTTTAAAGCATCGTTCTCGAAATTAACTTCGCAATTTGCCAAACTCAAAGCTTCCAACATTGCCCTATCCGCTTGTTTACTTAAAACATTCAAGCCATTTATTCTGACTTGATGAGAAAGAGCTGCAGCAACCAACCAATAACTCGCACTGCTCCAATCACTTTCTACGTGATAAGTTGTTGCACAATATGATTGATTCCCTTTAATTAAATATTTTGAGTAATTCTCATTTACTATTTCAATCCCGAAAGAAGCGAGCGTATCCAAAGTCATATCAATGTATGGCGTACTGGTAGAATTTTCGACGATTAGAATTGTATCATTCTTCAAAAGAGGCAAAGCCATTAGAAGTCCAGATATATATTGCGAAGATTGACTTCCATCTACCGTTAATCGTTCTCCTTTCAACTTACCTGAAAAAGTAATGGGCAATTTATCATTTTCAGAATCTACCTCTACTCCATTTTGAGAAAAATATTCTTTAAAAAAAGATTGATCTCTATTCAAGATGGAACCCTCTCCTTGAATGGTTTGTTCTCCCTCAAAAACAGAGAGGACACCTGCAAGTAATCGCAATCTCAATCCACTTTCTCCAATGTTAAATGTTAAATTTTCATCAAGAACATCAACGCCTTTAATTTGAATCTTATTCTGAAGAACATCAACCGTTGCTCCCATCATCTGGATATTCCGAAGCATGGCTTTAACATCATTGCTTTCACCAACATTATGAATCACACTAATACCTGAACACAATGCTGCACAAAGAATTGCGCGTTGAGCATCACTTTTTGACGGAGGGATATTTATCTCACCATTCAGCTTTGTTTGTTCAACCTTAATGCTACTCATCTGATTTTTTAGGGTTCATTACAGCAGTTTGATGACGAATCGATTCTTGATGAATTGCATCCATCATACTCCTTATAAACTTCTCTGACAGTTGATAATCACCAGCCATTTTTAATCGACCATTGATGACTTTTGTCCAATGCTCTTGTTGTAAAATGGTGATGTTATTTTCTCTTTTTAGTTGTCCAACGACATTGCTAAATTCCATTCTTTCCATGAGTAGTTCAAAAAGTCTATCATCGACATTATTCACTTTTTCTCTTATCTCATTGATTATCGTCGCAACATCTTGAGAAACTGTATGCGAACGCAAAACAATAGCGTTAAGTATTTCCTTTAATCGAACAGGTGTTATTTGTTGCGCTGCATCCGACCAAGCATTATCCGGATCTGGATGCGTTTCAATCATCAAGCCGTCAAAATTCAAATCCATTGCTTTTTGACTGACTTCAAACAACAACTCTCTATTGCCTGTAATATGACTAGGGTCGCATAAAATTGGCGTATTTGGTCGTTGTTCTTTCAAAGCGATTGGAATTTCCCAACTCGGAACATTGCGATATTTTCTGTGTTTGTAAACGGAGAATCCTCGATGAATCGCAGTCAAATCAGTCAAGCCTATTTTCTCAAAACGTTCAAATGCCCCCATCCACAAGCTCAAATCGGGATTTACTGGGTTTTTAATTAGAATAGGAACATCCACTCCTCTCAAAGAATCTGCAATTTCTTGCACAGCAAAAGGGTTTACGGTCGTTCTAGCACCAATCCACAAAGAACTAACACCAGCTTTTAAGGCTAGGTTGACATGGGATGCATTTGCAACTTCGATTGTTGTGGGGAGGTTTGTTTCTTTCCCCGCATTTACAATCCATTCCAACGCACGTTCACCGACACCTTCAAAACTACCTGGTCGAGTACGAGGTTTCCAAATACCAGCACGAAGCATTTGTGCAGAATGATTGCTTGCTATCTCTTGACAAACGGCCAATACCTGCTCTTCAGATTCTGCACTGCAAGGACCTGCAATGATAAATGGACGGTTGTTATCCTTAATTTCTTCTTGTAACTTCATAAAAATCAAACTTACTACAAAATGAGTAAAACAAGCAGAAAATATCTTGTTTTCATAAAAAAAACACTCTAAACAAGTTAATGTAACTATCATTACATAACTACTAGTTGGCAATTGCTAACTTAGCGATGTATTTACAAATCAAATTGTAATTTTTAATCTCATTTGCTATGAAAAATTATAAAACATTAATTACCGGACTGCTATTAGGAAGTTCTATAATCTTATCATTGAGCTCTTGTGATAAGAGTCGGAAATTATCAGCCGAAGAAATTACCGATCTTAACTATTTAAGAGAAGAAGAGAAATTAGCTCGTGATGTTTACTTGTTTTCTTACGACCTATATCAAGATGAAGTCTTTTTGAACATTTCTAAAGCGGAACAAAAACATATGGATAAAATACTGAAATTATTAGAAAATTATGATTTAACAGATCCGGCTTCAACACAAAGAGGTGTCTTTAACAACACAGAATTACAAACTTTATATAATCAACTGATAGACCAATCAGATTCGTCATTGATTGAAGCATTAAAGGTTGGGGCAACAATAGAAGATGTTGATCTGTTTGATATTCGTGCATTTGTCAATCGTGCAGAAAGAAAAGATATTCTAAACACCTTTGAAAAATTAGATTGTGGTTCGGAAAATCATATGCGTGCATTCAGCGGAAGATTAACTGAATTGAATTATCAATATGTCCCACAATACATCTCTCAAATAGAATACGACGTAATTCTTGCTTCTGAAAGCGGAGGATGCGGAAATAATTAATAAAATAAACTACAAACAATGAAAAAAATCAACCTTATTATTGCAGCACTTATATTTGGTTCAGGAGTAGGTAACATCAATGCGCAAGAAGAGTTCAATATAGAAATTGAACCCGTAACAATCACAGGAGCACCAAGTATTCACTCTTATTCTTGGGGAAAAACTACAGACAACAAGTGGGTTATTATAGGCGGAAGAATTGATGGTTTACACCAAAGACAACCTTTTGCTGCCTTTCTGGAAAGCAGTAATAATAAAGACGTTTTTGTCATAGACCCTGTTAACAATCAAACTTGGAGCGCTAGCCTTTCATCGCTTCCAGCAGGGCTTTTTGAACAACTACAATCGACCAATCAGCAATTCTACCAAAGAGAAAACACACTCTATGTAATAGGAGGTTATGGGTATAGTACAACACTAGCAGATCACGAAACTTTTGCAAATCTTACAGCAATCAATGTTGACAGTCTTGCGAATGCTGTTATTAATGGAACTTCAATCACTTCATATTTCAGACAGATTACAGATTCAATTTTTGCTGTTACAGGTGGACAAATTGGCTATTTAGATTCGGTATTTTACTTAGCTGGAGGACAATATTTTGAAGGTCGATACAATCCGATGGGACCAGACCAGGGACCTGGATTTATTCAACAATATACCGATGAAATAAGGATGTTTAATCTTCATGATGATGGAACGACGATAACTGTATCCAACTATACAACTTTTCAAGATGCAGCGAACTTGCATCGTCGAGATTATAATATGTCTCCACAAATTTTTCCAAATGGAGACAAAGGGTTTACAGTTTGGGCAGGAGTATTTGATCCAAATGATTTACCTTATTTACATTCTGTAGATGTCCTCCCTAGCGGTCATTCATTGAACAGCAGTTTTACGCAATACTTAAGTCAGTACCACAGCGCAAAAATGCCTGTATTTGACTCAACGAATAACACGATGCATACTGTTTTTTACGGAGGTTTGAGTCAATACACATTGGATGCTACAAACAATTTAATACAAGACGATAATGTTCCTTTTGTCAAAACAATAAGTCGCGTTACCCGTTTATCGGACGGAACGATGCAAGAAGTAAAACTCAATATAGAAATGCCTGCATTATTAGGTGCAGGAGCAGAATTCATTCCAATCACTGATACAAATTTCTACATTGATGAAGATATTTTAAACATCAATCACATTCCTTTTAACAAAACACTTGTTGGTTACATTTATGGAGGGATTGAAAGTACTCAACCTAATATTTTCTTTATTAATGACGGAACACAAAGTTCTGCAAGTAGTCAACTATTCAAAGTGTTTATTAATAAATCAACTGTTGGGCTCCATGAAATTCCTTTAACGGGAGAGAACGTATTTAACATGAATATTTACCCAAACCCTACAACAGAAACTGTAACGGTATCCTTTTTTGTGCCTGATAACAATCCACATACATTAGTTTTACACAACATGAAAGGACAAACATTAACATCAATATCAATAGATTCTGTTATAGGCCAAACGAGTGTAGAGTTAGACCTGAAGGAATACTCAAAAGGCGAGTATATTATTTCTATCAACGGATTGACTTCAAGTAGTCAAAAAAATCTTATCATAAAATAAAGGTATGAAGCAAAAAATTATTTGGATAGCAATTATTACTATTGGGGCGCTCCCGTTTTTGAATTCTTGTTCAACAGAAGAAATTAACATAAAAGAAATTGAACTAACTGCAGAGGATTTGCAACATGGAGAAGAATTGTTTACAGAAGTCTGTACGAAGTGTCATAGAACTTCTCCTCCTCAATCTAAAAAAGAAAGAAAATCAATGCTTGCCCCTCCAATAATGGGAGTTATGTTTCATGTCAATGATGGTGTAAAGGCAAACCCTGAGAATAAAAAGCAAGCAGTAATTGATTTCATTATTGATTACGCGCACAACCCTTCTGCAGAGAAATCATTTTGTGAAAAGGGAGCTATTAAACGGTTTGGGGTAATGCCCAGTCAAAAAGAAAATATCACAAAAGAAGAACTGACCTTAGTGGCCAATTATTTATACGAAAAGTACCCTTCCAAAAACATTAACCACCAGAAGTTACAAAAACAAATGCATTCAAATTAAAATATTAGAGAAAGACAGGAGGAAGTTTCATCTTCATAAATTGGTTATGTTTTAGTTATCTGTTTTTCTCCAGTAAAAACCATCAATTAATATTGATGGTTTTTTCATTTCTTTTTCTTTCCTGCGACAAAATCCTTTAGATAAAAAGGTTCCCAATAGGCTACATCCTCAAAATCTTCATCTAAAAATTTCCTATAAGCAATTGCTACCTGTCCTTTTGCAGACGATCTAATTGCAGCATCAATTGTACAGTTTTTTTTCGTCCATACTTCTTTTAACTTCTCAGCTCCATCACCAAAACAAACGAACGGCGTGTATTCTTCGTAAGAATTCTCATCAATAACATCTGCTGAAATCTCTTTAATTTGCTTTCCTTCTTTATCGTAAAACGCATTATAAACTTCCATTCTTCGGGCATCAATAACTGCGCAAAGGTTCATTTCTGTGTGTTGTTCTCTTGCTAATTCTTTCAAACTAGTTAAGGCATCAATTGCAATGAGAGGGATGTCTAGCGAATAGCATAAACTCTTTGCAGTTGCTGCTCCTATTCTTAATCCTGTATATGATCCGGGTCCTGAAGCCACAGAAACAGCACTTAAATTCTGTAATTTAATTTGGAGATCATTACAAACACTTTGAATAAAGAGGTTTAGATTTTCTCCATGAGAATAACCATCCTCTTCTAATTCTTTTAATGCACAAATCTCCCCGTTTTTTGACAAAGCAACTGAACAAACTTTCGTTGCGGTTTCTAAGTGAAGAATATATTCTTTCATTATTCGCTGACTTCTAATTTAAAACCAATACCATGTACATTCACCAATTGAATGTTTTCGTCTTCTTTTAAATATTTTCTCAACTTAGTAATAAATACATCTAAACTTCTACCAACAAAA
>JAJRQP010000274.1 GCA_024280195.1 Bacteroidota bacterium
GGTACAATGATTACCGAAGAGCAAATTGATGGATTGGTGAAGGAAATAGATTACTGTATAGGACAGTTAAAAAAATAAAGTATGGCAAAGTTGTCGGTTAAAGTAGTGGTTGCTGGTAGATCTTACCCTCTTTCTGTTGAAGAAGCAGAGAAGGATAAAGTGATGCAGGCTGCAGCGGATATCAACAAAGCAATAAAAATGTTGCAAGACAATTATGCGGTAAAAGATATGCAAGATTTATTAGCTATGACAGCGTTGCAACTAGCATCGAAAGAGAGCGGAGATAAATCGAGTGAGGATAAAAGCAGTGAAATTCTAAAGAAAATTGAAGAAGACCTGCAATCCCTTGCGAATGATATGGATGCATAAATAAGAGTCCTAAAATATAGTTTTTGAGTTTCCCATCAATTCATGCGATAACGTGTGTGGTGGGATTTTTTTATTTAAAATAGTAAAACTATGAATGTAATATTTGGAGTAATTGGAGCAGTAGTCGGAGCGATTGTGGCTTTTGTTATTCAAGCAGTAATGCTTAAGAAAAGGACGGAGAGAATTGTTAAAGATGCTGAAAAAGAAGGCGAAACAATCAAGAAAAATAAGGTTCTACAAGCGAAAGAACGTTTCTTGAAACTCAAAGAAGAGCACGAAAAGAAAATCAAGGATAGAGAACGAAAGTTACAATCTACTGAAGATAGAGTGCGTAATAAAGAACAATCTCTTTCTAAGAAAATTGAGGATGTAAATCGTAAAGACAAGCAAATTGATAATGAGCAAAAATCATTAGAAAGTAAAGTGGAAGCGTACAAGGTAAAGCACACTGACTTAGATAAACAACATCAAAAAATCGTTACGGAATTATCTAAAATTAGTGGGATGTCTTCTGAAGATGCAAAATCCGGTTTAGTAGAAGCATTGAAAGACGAAGCAAGAACCAGTGCAATGGCACACATCAATGAGATCACAGAAGAAGCGAAGTTGAATGCAAATCGTGAAGCGAGAAAGATTGTCGTTCAAACGATTCAACGAGTTGCGACTGAGCAAGCTGTTGAAAATTCTGTTTCTGTGTTTAACATCGAGTCAGATGAAGTAAAAGGTAGAATCATTGGTCGAGAAGGGCGTAATATTCGTGCTTTAGAAGCAGCAACAGGAGTAGAGATAGTAGTTGATGATACACCGGAAGCAATTATTCTTTCTTGTTTTGATCCAATTAGAAGAGAGATTGCTCGTCTAGCTTTGCATCAATTGGTTTCTGATGGGCGTATTCATCCTGCTAGAATTGAAGAGGTTGTTTCAAAAACAAAAAAACAATTAAACGAAGAAATTGCTGAAACAGGAAGGAGAACTTGCATCGACCTTGGAATTCATGGATTGAATGCTGAGTTGGTGAGAATGGTAGGACGAATGAAGTACCGTTCGTCTTATGGACAGAATTTATTACAACATTCAAGAGAGGTTGCAAATCTTTGTGCAATCATGGCCGCAGAACTTGGTTTGAATGTCAAAGTAGCAAAAAGAGCTGGTCTGTTGCATGATATAGGTAAAGTTCCAGATGAGGAACCAGAATTACCACACGCAGTTTTAGGAATGAAACTAGCAGAGAAATTCGGAGAGAAACCAGATGTTTGTAATGCAATTGGAGCTCATCATGATGAGGTAGAAATGAAATCATTAATTGCACCAATCGTTCAGGTTTGTGATGCAATTTCTGGAGCAAGACCAGGTGCACGTAGAGAGGTTGTTGAATCTTACATCAAACGATTGAAAGATCTAGAAAGTCTAGCGTTAGGATACGATGGTGTTAGTACTGCTTATGCAATTCAAGCAGGTAGAGAATTAAGAGTGTTGGTTGAAAGTGAGAAAATTTCGGATGCAAGAGCAGATGAATTGTCTTTCGAGATCTCGCAGAGAATTCAAACCGAAATGACTTATCCAGGACAGGTGAAAGTTACCTTGATTCGTGAGAAAAGAGCAGTGAATTATGCAAAATAAAGAGTTGGACGAAGCAGTCAACCGTTTGCAAGGAAAACATGTTCTTGTAACTGGTGGCGCAGGATTTATTGGTTCTAACCTTGTTGGATGCTTATTAGAGAATAACATTCGAGTAAGTGTTTTAGACAACCTTGCAACAGGAAGATGGTCTAACCTCGAAGAATTTGAAAACAATGATTTGTTTACTTTTATTAATGGAGATATTACCGATTTTGAAGCCTGCAAAAATGCAATGAAAGGAATTGATGTAATTAGTCATCAAGCTGCTTTAGGATCAGTACCTCGTTCTATTGCTATGCCTCACAATACACATTCAGTTAATGCGACTGGTTTTTTGAATATGCTGCATGCAGCTAACGAAAAGGGAATTAAACGTTTTGTTTATGCAAGTTCATCTTCTGTTTATGGCAATAGTGCAAATTCTCCCAAGAAAATTGGAGAAGAAGGGGAGTTACTTTCTCCTTACGCTGTGACGAAACAATTGAATGAAGAATACGCGAAAGTTTATTATAAATTGCATCAACTAGAAACTGTTGGTTTGCGTTATTTCAACGTTTTTGGACCAAAGCAAGATCCAAACGGAGTCTATGCTGCTGCTATTCCAAAGTTCATTGATAAAATGTTGAATGGAGAAGAAATCACCATCAATGGAGACGGAGAGCAGACACGTGATTTTACCTATGTAATGAACGCTGTGAAAGCAAATATTTTAGGCTTATCAGTTGAGAATAGGGATGCTTATGGCAAAGCATTCAACGTGGCTTGTGGAGAGTTTCTTTCTTTAAACGGAGTAATTGGTGCTATCAAAGTAGGATTGACGGAGAATAATCGATTCAATGATGCAACAACGATTGTCAATGGTCCTGATAGACCAGGCGATGTCCGTGATTCTTTAGCAGACATTTCTAATACTACAAAATTGTTGAATTACAATAATCCAGTTCGTTTCGATGA
>JAJRQP010000016.1 GCA_024280195.1 Bacteroidota bacterium
ATCTCTCCTCCATTTACTACAGCCGCCGCATTAAATGACGGGGCTTTTTTACCTACTAATACTGACATATTTATTTTATTTGTGTTGTTATTAATTATTTGTTTTCAAAAATACTCATTTCTAATTTAGCTTAACCAAGATCTGAACATCCAATTGGTTTTTTCTTTTTCGCCAATTAAGTCGCTCATTAAAGAATTGGTTCCTTCATCTTCCTTCTCTCCCGATAAAGATAATAATTCACGTTCTTGTAGAAGTAGTTTTTCTTGACCTTCCAAGATGTAAGAAACTCCAGTTGCTCCATCATGAATAATTTCATTCTCGTTAATAGGGCTGTGTTTCATATAGTCACTAAACTTAGAAAGCGGAACTTCTCCAATCGACAGAATTCTCTCAGCAATATCATCAATAATCACCTGTGAGCGTGTGTATAATTCTTCGTATTTTAAATGCAATTCAAAAAAAGACTGCCCTTTAATGTTCCAATGCAACGATCTTAAATTTTGATAGTGCAATTGATAACTTGCTAAAAGGGTATTTAACTTCTCAGTGTAACTGTTTTCTTTTTTCATAATATTCATTTTGTCTTACAAAGGTACAAGCAAGAAGCTATCAATATTATTGAATTAATTTATTAAGTCATAGATTTTGATTATACGACATGTTTATGTAATTTTCACCTTTCACCTTTCACCTTTCATCTCACGAACATGATTTCAATACAACAAATACAATACATTCTTGCGTTAAACGAAGAAAAACAGTTTCAACGCGCGAGTGAATTATGCTTTGTGACGCAACCGACTCTTTCCATGCAAATTAAAAAAGCAGAAGAAACATTGGGTGCGCCTATTTTTGATCGATCAAGAAATCCTATAGAGTTAACCGCCTTTGGGATAGAATTATTACCCGTTTTTCAGGATATCATTTCTGAATATGATAAAATCGCCCGGACAGTTGCTAAAAAAGAGGGAGTTTTTAAGGAGGAAATAAGGATGGCTATCATTCCAACGATATCTGCCTATATGTTGCCAGATTTATATTCTCAATGGAAAGAAGTATTACCAAATGTTCAACTAACTATTGAGGAGTTGAAAACAGAAGAGATATTGATTGCTTTAGAGAATAGAAAAATCGATGTTGGGATTCTTGCTGGGCCTGTTTCGAATGCTAAATGGAGAACAATTCCGCTTTTTCACGAAGAAATTAAAGCTTTCTACCCATCAATGAAGAAAGAAGAAGTGAACATTGAAGAATTAATGAACGAGCATCCTTGGTTGCTGACAAGTGGGAATTGCCTCCGGACTCAAATGATGCATTTCTGCGAATTAAAGACCAGTGATTCAAAAGACGAGTGGGATTATGAAGGGGGCAGCATTGATTTATTAGAAAAGATGGTAGAACAACATGGAGGCTACACATTGGTGCCGGAACACTTTGTACAGAAAGGTAAAAGCGGTTACAAAAGAATCAAATCTTCTGCAGGAGAAATTCCAGCAAGAGAAGTAATAGCATTAATACCCAATAAAAGCGCCAAATGGAAATACTTAGAAACATTAGTTCGGAAAATACAACTGCAATACGGAGGAAAATCAAAAGAAAAGCTATCAATTCTTAATTGGAAATAATTCACCACACTCATCACTCATCACTCCAACAGTTACCCGCCAATAGCATCGTCATAATTTTATCTGAAGCCCCCGCATTCTTTCCTACAAATTCTACCTCTTTCCGACTAATCTCGTCGTAATCACTCTCTATCAATTGATATACCTCCCTCAATTCTTCCGTTGTTTTAACCGAAAACCCAAAACCATTCTCAATAAAAGCATCCCCTTCAGGAAATCGTTTATGTTTAGGTCCAAAAATCACCGGTAAACCAAAAACTGCCGGCTCAAGAATGTTGTGAAGACTTCCTGAGAATCCACCGCCAACGTACGCTATTTCTCCATAAGAATAAGCATTTGCTAATTGCCCAATAGTATCAAGAATTAATATTTTTTTGGAAGCAACATCTTCTCCATCTGATTCTGTATAGCGAATGGCTTCAGGTAATTGTTTGTGGATTGCAGCAATATGATTCTCATCCACATTATGCGGAGCAATTAAAACCTTCCCATTAAATTGTTGAATCCATGGAATAAGAATTGCCTCATCTTCCGGCCAAGAACTTCCAATTACAAATAAGTCTTCCTTATTTTTGAATTGTTTAATGATTTCATTTTCTACTGCCAATTCTTTGTTTTCTATAACCCTGTCAAATCGACTGTCGCCTGTTACGGTTACGTTTTTAATTCCAATAGAATGTAGAAGCTTCTCAGATTTTTCATTCTGCACAAAGAACCAATCGAACTTCCGTAACAATTTTCTGAAGATACCGCCATACCATTTGAAAAAGCGATGCTCTTCTCTGAAAAGTCCACTCACGTTGTAGATGCGAGTTCCCTGTGATTTTGCTTGATGAATAAAGTTGTACCAGAATTCGTATTTTACAAAAAAGGCTTGACTTGGTTTAAAATGCTTGATGAATCGTTTTGCATTCTTCGGAGTATCTAATGGAAGATACATAATATGGTCAGCAATTTTCTCTCTTTTCTGATAGAATTTCATTCCTGATGGGGAGAAAAAAGTGACCAATAAAAAAACACTTTCATCAGCGTTGATAATCTTCTTCATCAATGGTATGCCTTGGTCAAATTCTCCAAGAGAAGCACAATGAAACCAAACAACATTTTCTCCGATAACGGTTGGTAAGTTTTCAAAGATGTTCTTTCTTCCTTGAATCCATTCTTTCGCTTTTGGGTTGAAAACAGATGCAATTCTCATTCCTAAACCCAGAAACAATATTCCTATGTTGTATAGAAAATGCATTAGTTGTAATAGTAATCTTTTGGTAATCGTTTATAGATTGGAATTAACCAACCAATTTTGAATCCGTATTGAATATCTAAACGCATGTCAGTTGGGACGGGTGTGTCGGGCTGATTAAAAAAGATAGTTCTTCTGTTGTAAGTAAGTCCCTCTGAAATATAGAAACCACCGTAAAAATTGAAAGCTCCTCTGTTTGCCATCAATGCATAACCAAGAAATTGAGATAAATTAACCCCGCTCGTCAGTCTGTCATAACCTTTCTTGTAGTCCAATTCAATGGATGGTATTACTTGGTCTTGTGTTTCAATTCTTAATTTATGAGCAATGTACCCGATACCAAGACTGGCATAAATACCAGAGTTTTTATTTGGACTTAAAATAGGGAATATTTTTCCAACTCTTGCTCCAACATTAAAACCTCTAGCAAGGACAGTAACAATGGCAATGTCTCCATTTGCATCTGTAATGTTGCCTTTCGAATCGATTAACTCGTCAAATAGTCCAGTCGCTCTTATTTTATTTCCAAAAATAAAACTTCCTTCTATACCATAAACCCAGTTTTTACTTGTTTTGTAACCTGCAAAAATTCCAATATTGTTCAAGAACCCAAAACGGGACTTCAAATCTCCGGCCGTCCAATTGGCTCCGTAATTAATACTGACCCAAGGAGTAGCAAGAACTGTGTCGGAAGCGTTTCTTTGGGCGTTCACTGATAGTGAGAGTAAACAACTGATTACGAGAATATAAAATGTAGTTTTCATAA
>JAJRQP010000275.1 GCA_024280195.1 Bacteroidota bacterium
AACAGAGGAATGAAGAAGGAGGTTTTTGCTTCGTAGAATGGCGTTTTTTTTGGAAGCGAGAATCTAAACTTTATTATTGAATATTCATCGGTTTATTATTCAACATTATACGTGTGGGCTTTAAGAAGCGTAGTTGTAAGTATAAAGCTGATGGTGTTTAATGTCCAATAATAAATAATAAACAGAGGAATGAAGAAGGAGGTTTTTGCTTCGTAGAATGGCGTTTTTTTTGGAAGCGAGAATCTAAACTTTATTATTGAATATTCATCGGTTTATTATTCAACATTTTACGTGTGGGCTTCAATAAGCGTTGTTGTAAGCATAAAGACAATGGTGGTTAATGTCCAATAATAAATAATAAATAATAAACAGAGGAATGAAGAAGGAGGTTTTTGCTTCGTAGAATGGCGTTTTTTTTTGGAAACGATAAGGCGTAAAAAAAAGGGATGCAAAATTTCGCATCCCTTTTACTATTCTAGTACAATCAATTATTCAAAGATAATCGTCATTTCCACACGTCTATTTTTCTGACGTCCTTCTTTTGTTTTATTATCTGCGATTGGTTGCGTTTCACCGAAGTAAAGAACAGATAATCTCTCAGAAGCAACACCTTTAGACTCCATAAATTTCTTCACAGATTCTGCACGTTTCTTAGACAAGATCAAGTTACCTTGTGCAGCACCTACGTTATCCGTGTGACCTGCAATTTGCAACTTCCATTCTGTTTTCTTTACAAGAACTTCTGCCAACTCAGTTAAAGAAGGTAATGATTCTTGCTTGATAACATCTTTTCCTGTTTCAAACTCTAAATTCTCAAATGCAGTTTTCAAGATTTCTTGAACTTCCTCTTCAATAACAGGACAACCTTTATTTTCAACTGGTCCTGGTGTAGCTGGACATTCATCGTCTTTATCTAACACACCATCGTTATCCGTATCTTGGTAAGGACAACCTTCGTTCTTAATTGGACCAGCCAAGTTCGGACATTTATCGTCTTTATCTAACAATCCATCACCGTCAGTATCTGGCCAAGGACAACCGTTGTTTTCTTTTGGTCCGAATACCTCTGGACAATTATCAACAAAATCAAATAAACCATCTCCATCCGTATCAGGACAACCATTGTTCACTAGAGGACCTGCAACATCTGGACAAGCATCTTCGCTGTCTTTAATTCCGTCACCATCCGTATCAGGACAACCTTTGAATTTTGCAATTCCAGGAACATCTGGGCAATCATCTTTTGGATCTACGATACTGTCATTATCAGAATCTGGGCAACCGTTGAAACGTTTATCACCAAATAGATCTGGACATTCATCATCTTTATCAGGAATGCTGTCATTATCTCTATCTGGACAACCATTAAACACAGCTAAACCAGGTTCGTTAGGACAGTGGTCGTCAATATCCTTGATACCATCTCTATCTGTATCAGGGCAACCTCTAAATTCCCATAAACCAGGAACGACTAAACACTCATCGAGTTTATCAGAAACTTTATCACCATCGACATCGCTAGGGTGAACATATAAAATCGGAATACGCAATCCTGCATAAAACTCAGCACCTCTCACCTTTCCTGTTGCGAATAAAGCTCTAAAATCGGTAACCCCCAAAGTCAATGGACCTAATCGAGTTGCTAAACCTGCTTTAAATCCAGAATATTTATTGATAGAAAGAGGAACTGAAACTCCAGCCCAAGCATAATCAAAACTTGGTGTTAAAGACAATTGATTTGGCACTCTAACTCGGTGTGCTTTTTTTCTGCTATTTAAGTTTAAAACACCTGTAACGTTCACATAAAACCATTTCCAAATGTGGTAATCAACTTGCAAGCTTAATGCAGTTGGTGTGTGCATAAAGAACGTACCATCGTCGTTATTTGCAGTCCAACCTGCACTATTTGTTGTTAAGGAATCAATGATACTATCAAATTCAGCAATCGTACCAGCATCATTAAAGGTAGTTAGGTCAAAAAGGTTATTTGTGTTAACAGAGAAATCTCTACTTAACCCACCTTTTTCGAATTTCATTCCACCAATATCTAAAACAGATGCTCCAACTCTCAGTTTATATTTTTCTTTATCTCTACGCCAAAGGTTAGTTTCACCATCCATATCGTATTTGTATTCCTTCCAATCAGGTCTCCACTCGTAAACAAAACCTAAGTCAAGTCCTAAACCAAATTTAGAAGCAGCCTTTGGTAACCCATTGGTTGTTTCTCCCTCAAGTAATCCTGTAGAGTGACCGTAAGAAAAATCACCTTCTAAGTATTGTGAAGTATCTGCATTTAATAAGTTGTAGCTAAAATTATCTGTATTCACATAGGCAGCAGCATATCCAGAAAGCCATTTTGCTTTCCCTCCCATTTTCATAAAATGCTCACCATCATCTTTTAGGACTTGAGAATAAATAACACCGTATTCCATCCAAGACAAATGATTAACATTCAATAATTCTTCATTAAATTGTTGATTCCATAAAAGAGAGTAATCCAATCCTTTTAAACCTAAGTAGGCTAATTTTGGATCTATATCATCGATATTTGTAACCGATCTAAATTTTGCTGCAAAACCAACCGCAATTTTTCGGTTAATGTGAAACATGAAATTCAACACATCGATTTGAATGTTGTTATAAACTCCTAGAGTTTTGGAAGAGGTATAATCAATTGTATCTAAATACCTATCTGTAAAGGTTGAATCAGGCAATATCCAATCATTGTATGGGTTAGAACCACCTAAAACTGTTGACTGATCACCTGTTTGTGGATGCACATCTGATTTAAATGATTTCTTCCACCACTTAGGCATATCTCGTGTGTCGAATGCGGTCACATTCTGATAAAAGTTAAAGTTAAAGCTTCCCAAATTAATATCTACTTTAAATCTCCCATCAACAAAGCTGGCAGGTTGTAAATCTGTCCCCATTACACCAGCATAGTTACTGCTGTGGACTCCAAGATAATTTTGCGCATTTCCAAAGAATGAAAAAGCAACCATAGCGATTGCTAAAAATCGTTTCATAGTTTTCATTTAAGTAGTTTTTTAATTAAAATATTGAACAATAAATTGGTCGACAATTGTTGTTACTTGAATTGATCCAGCACTATTTTCTAATTGCACTTTTCGTTGACCTTCAAGCGATTTTTTTGTCATTAACTCACCGTTAGCATGGTACAAATATACATTATTCTCCAAACCATCCACAATAGCAATAATTGTTTTTGTAGAATTTGTTGTCAAGAAATCGATGTCATCCACTTCATTGAACGGTAATTTAATCAATCCAAAAGGAATGCCTTCGCTGTTCAATAAGTGGATTTCATTGGAAGATTTTAGCAATAAAACAGGATTCTTATTATCATTCACAATTTTAAACAACTTACTATTATCAAAAGAACTGTACTTCGATTTACTCCCTTTTTGATCCAATTTGATTAATGAATTATTCTCAATTCCGTACTGTCTCAATTCGTTTGGAATCTTAGTAGTTAAGGTCTTCACCGGCAATGAGAATGAGCGATGAGAAATACTTTTTTCAAGGTTAAACATTTCAAAAAATGAAGCATTTGAAAAACCCGCAAATAACTTATTCTGACTTGCCCAAACGTCAATTTGCTCAGAAACCAATTCTTTGCTATTAAAAATAGTTAGTTCTCGGCCTTCTCCATCCAAGTGGACAATCTCTTTATTGGCAAGAGCAATGAGTAAATAACTTTTCCCTTTCCATCGATAAAATTTAACTTGATTTGTCGCTTCTTCTTCCAACTCAACTGGAAACCCAGAAGAATATTTCCCTTTAGAATTTATCAGATGAATTTTAGATGAAGTATTGAACAAGGTGAATAACTCTCCATTGCTGTATAAATCGATGATTTCAATTTCTCCAATTATTTTTTGTTCGATTTTTTTAGACCATATCAATTTACCATCTTCAAAACTAGCAATTTCGTTTTCTTTACCTTGCACCACCACGTTTCCTACACCAGAACTAACCACAAAATTAACGATGTCAAATTCGCAATTCATAGAAATTGTTTCTTGCTTATCAATGATAACTTCTTTTTCACCTGCACCAAATCGAGTATGCAAAATTCTTCCTTGATATACAGCTTTAGAATAACTCACATCATTTGAGATGAAGCGTTCAGAAACCAACTTTGGCAGGTTTCCAAAAACTTGATTGTGAACGAATTTATTCAAAGCAATTGTGTTCCCTAATTTAAAATCTGCAATGATCTGATCACAAGTAGTTTCTGATTCAGAAATAACCACCAAATCCTCCAAGTATTTAATATGATAACTTGCTCCTTTTGATGGGAAATCGACAAGTAATTGATCTTTAAAAACACTTTTGTCTTGCGTTTGATGTAAATCGTTTAGAATTAGAATCGGATCTTGTCCATCGATGTAATCAGAAACAATGACTTTCTGCCCTTTATATTCCATCATTACAAAGCCATTTAATGTCCATTGAAACATCGGGCTTTTAGAAAACATTGAATCTATGGTTGAATAATAATCTCTTTCGCAAAAATGATAGGTAGCAAACTTGCTGGTAAGAATTCCACCAAACAAAACCTCATCTTTCACTTTCTTACCTTGGAGAATTGCTTCGTCTCTCATGATGTAGTTCACCTTTCCTGAAGGCAAGAAATAGATATCTTCAACTGAATAAACTTTTGATTCTTTACCGATTTCGATGATGGAAGCACTTGCTTTTTGGTCGTAGCTAATCACAAGAGGATCCATTTGGTTCTTGCTAATTTCTCCTTTATACAAGTACAAACTTGATTTAAAATAGCGTCCTTTGTATTCTCCAGCTGTAAAATTAGAACCCGAAAAAGTAACATTATAAGTTTCCGGAAAGAGTGACTGAATGGATGGTTTATCCCAATTATTCGTATTCTTTAATAAAAGGTGTGCTTGTTTTTGACTAATGAATGCGGTACAATTTCCAGTTGCCAACTCTTGAAACACAGTTATCATGGGAGAATCAGAGAAGTCAGTGATTTGCATAAAATCAACTTCATTGGATCTATTAACTACCAAAACCTTTGCATCCTTAGAAGAGAACAATGTTTCAGGAGAAAAATTACTTTTTACATTGAGAATATCAAAACCAACAAAACCAATCCAGCCGATGCTAATGATAAAAATAAGTGCCAAAAGAATTCTTCCCAACATAGATACTAACTTTAATCTTCAAAAATAAGGAGAAAGTGAGCATGATTTAGTGTTCTAGTTTTAAAGAATGAACAACCTTTTGTTAAGCGCGTTATTTATCTAAAATTGCTTTAATGTTTGGCTTGAAATATTGATCGGACTTCATTACTTTTCCATCCTCTCTGTATATTGGTTGACCATCAGCATCGAGTTTTGACATGTTAGAACGTTGAATTTCTTCGAACACCTCTTCGATTTTACTTTGCATTCCATGTTTTAGAATTGTTCCACAAAGAATGTACAACATGTCTCCTAGCGCATCAGCCACCTCAACTAAGTCACCATTCTTTGCTGCTTCGAGGTATTCTTCGTTCTCTTCCGCCATTAAACGATGACGCAATTCAATGTCAGCAGTTGATAATTCAATTGTTGGAGAATAATTATTCTCTATTTTAAATGCTTTGTGAAAGGTTTCAACAGCAGAAATGGTTTCTTGTAATTTCATCTTAAATTCTTTCTCACAAAAATGGAAATTGCATTCTTAAAAATCAAAATTAGTTTTCAAATGTTATGAACGAGGTTGTTTATTTCAGCTTTAAAAAACTTTAGCAATCGAAAGACCAAATTGCTTACGGTTAGCATCTTTGTTTTTTAATTGGCTCAAAGAACGTATTCCATACAGAAATTCTGCACCAATAGAAAATGATTTGTACCTGTAAGTAATAGAAGCAACACCAAGTCCATAAGACGTGTTTTGCAGAAAATCCGCGATAGGTAAAGGGATGTAGGAATCAATATCAAAATTCCCAAATGCAGCATTGGCACCTACTTTTAAGCCGAATTCAACTGCTTTTTCACGATTTATTTTTCGTAAGCCAACATAACCCAATAAGATAGTTGGAGCAATAATTAATCTCCCACCTGTTGCAAAATCAATTCTTCCATCAAGTGAAATTCCATTCTTAAACCTTAAGTTATCAGATCTAAGGTACCAATTACAACCTAAATTCGGACTAAAAGAAAAACCGTCAAGTACTTGGCTCTGACCATTATGGTATTGAGAATTCCATACCCAATCCGACTTGCTCATAACTATTCCTAAATGAATACCATTCTTATCAAAGATAAAGTAATCTCCAAATCGTTTAATTCTTCTATGTCTAACAATTATTGGTTCTTCATCCTCTTTGTCAATGAGGTAAATTTTCTTCTTATCGATAATTTGTTTGCTAATTACATTGCTTGAATCATTCTTCTCATAGTAGCTTAACACGTGTACACCTTCCTTAATGATGTGTATTTTCTTCTCCACACTAAAAGTGGTAATGATTACATCATTAAATTCAATTTTTTGTGGAAGACTATCGATCACTGTTTCTTGAGAAGACTCTTCCTTTACTTTTTTGTTTGAATACTCAAGAAATTGAAACCTTGCATTTTTAGAACTAAGAGAATACTCTATCTTTGACTGTATTTCAGAAATAGCATCTAGAATTTGTATCCAATAATCTTTTTTAAAACGAATAATTCTGTAATAATCACCTACACTCTTTATCTCTTTTGCTTGAGTTGCATAAACCGTTTTGTCAGACCATTCAAATGATTTGAATAACTTAGGTATCACATCAATAAATTTTGAAAGGTGGTAATTTAGCTTTCCACCCTTTAAAGAAATATCTAAATCGAAATAAATATCGTGTTGCTCTCTTTGTTCTGATCTAGGATGAGCTATTAATTTTATTACATAGGACATTGAGTCTTTGTTTTTGATCTCTCTATTAAAAATTGAAAAATTACGTGATGACATGCCTTTTAATTTATTCATCACATCGGCTTTATAAACACTGTCAAAAGAATATTGGTAAGAATACTCAATTTCAGCAGTTCTTGGGTTGGACTCGAATAGTGGAATGACAGGTTTCTTCTCTTTAGAGAAAGTTTTAACTAATCCATCCGAAAAGTGTATCGAAGTTAAAGTAGAAGATGAAACTTTAATGATGTTAAAAGGAAAATCGATTGGGCGAAGAAGTATCCATTTTTTAGATGTCGAATACTTCCAATCTTTAGAAACTAAACCAGACTTGTAATATGTTGTATAAATAATATCCTGCGCAGTTGAACAAAACACGATGCTCATAATTGCTATTGTAAGTATTGCTTTCATACCTCAAATTTACATTGAAGCAAGTTCGTCACGAAACGAAAACCAGCAAGTACAATAATTCTATTTGCGAAATACGCAAATTTTAAGCAACTATTCTACATAACTCGCTACGATTCTAAAACCTGTAGCCATACTTGGTCCAGTATATTCTTTTTGCGCTTCGTTTCTAACATCATAACCAGGTTTAGTCCAATCCCCTCCCACAACAATGTTTTTATCAGCAACCATTTCTGAAACGTTTCCATTCAAATTATATATTCCAAAATCATTTGGCCAATAAGATTCAACTGGGGCTGTAACGTCTACCGTTTTCATTGGTGACCATGCAAACCCATCAACGGGTATATTGATCACTTCGTATTTCTTTTTTTCTTCGTTATAATGAACTGATTCAACACCAACTCGCACAAAATTGGCTAAAAAGATTCCTTTTTCATTTCTTAAATACATTCCCTTCCAAGAATAACGCTGTGAGTGATTATCACCTCTTGCTGCTCTCATCCATTCAGCATGTTGAGGCAAACGAAATTTTATTGTCAATTCTCCATTAGACAGCGTATCGTATTTTTTTGAGAGCCATTCGCAATACAACTCCGCTCCTTCTTTAGAAACATTAACAACAGGATAATCACGATATGCTGGATGCTTGTGATAATGTTCTATGTAGCTTTTATTATACCCAAGAGGCGTATTCCACCCAGAGCTATCGATCATAGCAACGGCTAATTTTTCTAATTCACCTTTTTTCTTCAAGTCAAATAAGAATTCTTGGTATTGAATGTTGCTGATTTCTCCATTACTCATGTAAAAACCTTGGACAGAAAAAGTGTCATTTTCTATCACTGCATTACCCGAGGAAATGTAAGAACAGAATCCAGTCAGTGTTTTTAGCGCTCTTTTTTTAGATGGTTTTTTATTTGCTGAGAATGAAAAAATAGAAAGACACACTAGCAAGTAGGAGAATGATGAAATGAGCTTCATAAGTAAAGTATTTATTTGAAAAAATAACGCGGTTCAATTAAGTAGTTACATTTACTGCGTACTTAATTTTGATAAATCACTCCAAAAATCGGGGTAGCTTTTGTTAACGGCATCTTTGCCATTGATTATCAA
>JAJRQP010000276.1 GCA_024280195.1 Bacteroidota bacterium
CTCAGAATAGGCTTCTAAGATGTCCTCATTTGGCTTTGTTTTAGAAACAGCAACCAACGTGACATCAGAAGGGATATTTGTCCGTACGGCTTTTAAATTATCCTTAATCATTCGTTTAGATTGTATATGGTTAATCCAGAACGAAGTTTAGGCTCTATCCAAGTTGATTTAGGAGGCATAATCATTTGGTTATCTGCCACGCGTTTAATTTCTTCGATGTTAATTGGGTAAAGAACAAAGCCAATTTTAAATCCTCTTTGTTGCATTTTGTTTGCAAACTCTTCAACGGGGTGGTCTCCACTGATGAAATTGATGTTAGTATCGTTCTTTAAGTCTTTAATTCCAAAAATTGGATCGAGGATGTATTGTGTCAAGATTTCAGCGTCCAGTGATTTTACAGGATGCTCTTGGTGAATGATTTTTTCTTTGCAAACAACTGAGTACCAGTCGTTATCTATGCACATGGAGAATTCATTGTGTTCCGATGGTTTCTTTGCTTCATCTAGTTTCTGTACTTCAAAATTCTCCGAAAGAAGTTCGATTATGTCTTCTATTGAGTGATTATTCAAGGTTTTAACGAGTCTATTAAACTCCAATATTTCCAATCGATTCTCATTGATGAAAAAGGCTAAAAAATTATCTTCGTTGGGATTTCTCTGAAGACCTAATTGATTTCTTTTCCTTTTTAAACCGGCTGAAGAAGCAATTCTGTGGTGTCCATCAGCAATATATACAGCGTCCAATTTTTCAAATGATGCTTTGATGGCTTGTTCTTCATCTTTGGACAGAATCCACAATTCATGCTTGATTGTATCCATCGTAGAGAATTCATATTCAGGACGTTCCAAAACTTTATGATCAAGAATGGCATCGATTGAATGATCTTTGTCAGAATAGGAGAGGAGTACTGGTTCTGCGTTGTAGCCGACTAAATCTAAATAGTTGGTGAACATTTCTTCACGACTTGTTAAGGTTGCTTCGTGGACTTTAATTTGATTATTATTGTATTCGTCAATGCTTGCACCAGCAATTATCCCAAGATATTCGTGATTGCCTTTCGTTTGTCTGTATAAATAAATAGATGCTTCGGTGTCTTGAATGAAGATACCATCTTCTTTAAATTTTTCATAGGCATCATGAATTAGTTTAAAGCGTTCTTCAGAATTTGGTTGTGTAGGTACAGGTCCAAATTCTGGGTTGATAATATGTAGAAATGAATAAGGATTTGCTTGCAAAATAGCCTCAAGCACATTTTTATCATATGCATAGAATGGCTTAGCCGCAACAAAATGCACCTTATCTCTTGTAGGGCGAATGGCCTTAAAAGAACTTATTTTTGTCATAGAATTTACTCAATTACTGAACGCCAAATTTAGCAATAATTGTATCAGCTAATTCAGTTCCGATGCGATCTTGTGCTTCTACTGTTGCTGCTCCAACGTGTGGAGTACAAGCGATATTAGGATGGCTCAATAAATCTTTGCGCGGATTAGGTTCGTTTTCGTAAACATCCAAGGCGCAAGCAGCCACTTTTCCATTCTCTAAAGCAACAAGTAACGCGTCTTCATCAATCACGCCACCTCTGGCAGCATTGACTAATCTTACGTTTCCTTTCATCGCATCAAATTCTGCTGTTCCAATTACTGCAGAACCGTTGTCTTGTTTAGGGACATGTAAAGAGATGTAATCCGCGTCTTTAATTCCGTCCATTACAGATTTAATAGGAGTGATTTCTACTGTTGCAGAAGCATTGTTTCCTAGTTCTATTGTCAAGTTGGTTGTATTAGCAAATAAATCGACAGCAGTAACATTCATTCCGCAACCAATCGCATATTTGGCTAAACTTTGTCCAATTCTTCCAAATCCGATAATGGTTAAGTTCTTCCCGCGAAGTTCAACTCCTTTACCGTATTTCTTTTTTAAGGTTTTAAAATCCCCATCCTCCATATTCTTGTAAGAATCATGAAGAGAACGAGAAATAGCAAAAAGATGTCCCATAACCATTTCTGCAACTGATTGCGAAGATGCTCCAGGAGTATTGATAACTGTTCTTCCGATATCTCTAGCGTATTGAACATCAATGTTATCCATTCCAACACCACCACGTCCAATTAGTTTTAAGTTCGGACAATCATCAATTAATTCTTTTCTAGCAGTTGTTGCACTTCTTACAAGAAGAATTTCAATGTTTTCAGAATTGATGTAATCAACTAGATTATCTTGTTCAACTTTATCCGTAATTACTGTATAACCAGCGCTTGTTAATGCTTGGATTCCTGAGGCAGAAACGCCATCGTTTGCTAATACTTTCATTTTATTTTTTATTTACAGGGAAAAGGCAGTTAGGCAAAAGAGAATAGAAAGAGTAAACTTCACTATTCTCTTTTGCCTATTTTCTACATTTTATTTGCTAATTCTTTCATAATGTCTGTCAACACTTGCACGCTTTCTATTGTCAACGCGTTGTACATCGATGCTCGATAACCACCAACAGAACGATGTCCTTTCAGTCCAATTACACCTGCTTCATTCCACATGGTGTCAAATGCATCTTTATGCGCATCGTCATTAAGTAAGAAGGTTACGTTCATCAAAGATCTATCTTCACCAGCAACCGCCGATTTAAACAGAGGATTCACATCAATTTCATTGTATAATAAATCTGCTTTCGCTTTATTTCTTTCTGCGGCCGCGTCAATACCACCATTTGCAATTAAATTTCTTAAGTTTAACATAGAAGTGTAAACAGAGAATACAGGTGGAGTATTCATCATTGATCCTTTGTCTGCATGGTTTTTCAAATTCAAATATTTAGGCATGAATTCAGAAGAAGATTTACCGAGAATTTCATCTTTCACAATGTAAAGAGTTGCCCCGGCAGGACCTAGATTCTTTTGTGCTCCAGCATATATGATGTCAAATTTTGACACATCAATCTTTTGTGAGAATATATCAGATGACATATCGCAAACTAAGGGTACATTTGCTTCTACAATAGACTTGAATTGAGTTCCGAAGATGGTATTGTTAGAAGTGTAATGAATAAAATCGACATCTGAAGGTGCAGTAAAATTCTTTGGGATGTAATTAAAGTTTTGATCTTCAGAAGAAGCAAAAACGTTAACATCTATTCCAACAGCTTTGGCCTCAGCAATTGCACCTTTTGCCCAAGTTCCCGTATTGATGTATCCTGCTTTTTTAGAATCACGCATCATGTTTAATGCTGTAATTGTAAAACCTAAAGAAGCTCCACCTTGTAGGAATAAAACCGAATACCCTGCTGGTACGTTTAAAGCTTTTTTGACTAATGATTGCGCTTCTTCCATGACTTCAACGAAATCAGGACTTCTATGAGATACTTCTAAAAGAGAAAGTCCGTTAAAATCTAAAACGGCATCTGATGCTTGTTTAAAAACTGTCTGCGGTAAGATGCATGGTCCTGCACCGAAATTATGTTTCATTAATGCTAAAATTAAAATATGTCAAAAAAAAATCCCGGAAGAACCGGGATTGTATGAATTAGTCCTCCTTTTTGGGGCTTGCTTTTTTCGTTGTTGCTTTTTTGGCTGCGGGTTTCTTTGCTGCAGCTTTTTTAACAGTTGTCTTTTTCTCTACTGTTTTTTTAGCAGCTACTTTTTTAGTTGTAGCTTTCTTTTCAGTCGCTTTTGCTTTTGGAGCCGCTTTTTTCTTTGCTTTTGGTTTAGCGGTAGTAGGAGCAGTAGTCTTACGTTTTCTTGAAACACCGTAAGATCC
>JAJRQP010000277.1 GCA_024280195.1 Bacteroidota bacterium
CTATTAAAGGATTAACATTTTGAGTTGCGGCAGTACTTGCTGTGAAATCCCAATGGTACAAATAAGACGTTCCACCAATCGCTGACGCTGACAAGTAACCTGTTCCATTTTGACAAATCAACGTATCATTGCTAACAGAAACAATCACTGGTGGAGGGTCAATAACAGTAACTTGTGTGCATTTCATACAACCTAATGCATTTCGTCCACAGACATCGTATGTTCCTGCGTTAAAAACAGCAGCAAAAGAATCTACTTGCCAAGTAACTCCGTTATCAAAACTGTATTCTATTGCTTCTGATGAAGTAATGTCTATTTGACCATCTGCCAATCCAATACAACTTGGAGAAGAAGAAGTTGCAGCTATTGAAAGTTCCGTTACAATAACCTCCATCGTATCCAGTACATTTCCACACGTTGCATTACCTTCTCGTAAATAAAACTCATAAGTTCCTACTTGATCAACCGTTACAACAGCATTTGGATCAGAAAAATTGGGCGCAAACGAAACATTTGCAGCAGGCACTGTCACAGGTGCAGTGTATTGCCACAACAATGAATTTGTTGGGTCGCTAGGTATTCCTAATAAATTAATTTGATCACCTAAACAGATAGTTTGATCGATTCCAGCATCGGGAGTCGGAGGTTCAACGATGTAAATGGTAAAAGTATCCGTTGTGATATAAACACCAACATCGAATATTTCAACGTAATAATCAGTTGTCACAGTTGGGGTAACAGTTACCCCTGTCCCTCCTGAAGTGTTAGAAACCCCTGTAGTAACAAGCCAATTAAAAGTTGGAGAACCAATCACAGGCGGTATAACAATATCAACTGTTGCTGATGTACCATTGCATATTGTTTGATCAGGAGTGTTTGGCTCGCAAGTCACTCCTGCAGAACCTGGGTTATTATTTCCTGGTATATCATTGCCAAAAGTTAAGGGAACATTACCTACACCTGCACTAAAATTTGAAAAACAGAGAACGTATTGTTCGCCAGCAACAACATTAATGGCATATTCAAAATTATTTTGATTTGCCCCAGCTGGCAAACTCCCTTGAGCATACATCCCTGTAAAACCAGCGGATGAACCATTCCAGTTACAAGCTACTGGTGGCAACGTATTATTTGTTATATCAGAACAAGAAATCGTATTTCCAGTTGCATCAGTGTAATAAGGCCATAAAGCCCAATCATAAAAGCCTGAACTGCCTGAAGAACCTATGGTAAATTCTAAAACTCCAGATGCACCAATATTGATTACAAACCAATTTGGATTAAGCTCGTTACTCAATAGGCAACCAGAGTTCCCAGCTGCTCCTGGATTTGTCCCTGGATTTGATATAGAATTACCACTCGGCAAATCATCAACAGCTCCTTGACCTGTACTTAAGCTAAATGTAGTACCGTTATCATTGCAAATAAATTCACTTACACCACAATCTTGAGCACCATTAGCTGCGACTTGTCCAAAAGAAAAGCTTTCAATTACAATGCTAAAAAAAATAATTAAATATTTCATGGCTCTAGTCTTCACAGTTAGTAAAAGGATATTTTTCCATTGGGTCTACCCCATAAACACCAATTTGAACACAATTAATTGAACCTCCATATTCAGCAAACCAAGATGTTAATTCTTCTGTGCTTAATGAATTAAGATTTTTTGTAAGAATGAAGGCACGTTGAGTTTCAAAATCCAATCTAACCATTTTCGCATTTGCATGATTCTTCATTTCCGTTTCTATTGACAGCATTTCTGCTCTGTCACTTATATTAAAATAACATTGAGCAAACAAGACTGAACTTGTGCTTTCTTGGCTAAAAGCGAAACTGGTTATTAACATAAAAAGACTAAACAAGACCTTCTTCATAAGTGTGGTTTTTACTATAACGATTAAACAATGGGAAAGGTTGCTTCTATCTGAAACTTACTTCATCTTTATTATGAAATGAATTTAAACGTCTTTCCAGGGTAAACTGCTGTCTGACCTAATTCTTCTTCTATTCTTAACAACTGGTTGTACTTTGCCATTCTATCAGAACGAGAAGCAGAACCTGTTTTAATTTGTCCACAGTTCAATGCAACCGCTAAATCTGCGATTGTATTGTCTTCTGTTTCTCCAGAACGATGACTCATTACAGAAGTATATCCATTTCTAGTTGCCATTTGAACGGCTTCAATTGTTTCTGTCAATGTCCCGATTTGATTTACTTTTACCAAGATAGAATTTGCACAGTTCTCTTCGATTCCTCTTGCTAAACGCTTTGTATTGGTCACGAATAAATCATCCCCTACAAATTGAATTTTATCACCTAATTGAGAAGTTGCTAGTTTCCAACCTGCCCAATCATCTTCAGCAAGACCATCTTCGATAGAAATAATTGGGTACTTTTCGCTCCAATCTTTCCAAAATGCCACCATTTGATCAGAAGACATTCTTTCTCCTGTAGATTCAAAAACATATTCTTTTGCATCCTCATCGTAGAATTCAGAAGCTGCAGCATCTAATGCAATGTACACGTCTTTTCCTGGTGTAAATCCTGCTTTTTCGATTGCTTGAATAACAACTTCGATTGCTTCTTGATTAGAACCTAAGTTCGGGGCAAAACCACCTTCATCTCCAACATTAGTTGACATTCCTCTTGCTTTCAGAACACCTTTTAATTCGTGAAAAATTTGCGTTCCCCAACGAAGACCTTCTGAGAAAGAATTGGCACCAATTGGCATGACCATAAATTCTTGCACATCAATTTTATTATCTGCATGAGAACCTCCATTCAGAATATTCATCATTGGAATCGGCATTGTTACTGCCCCTACTCCACCAATGTATTTAAATAAGCTTAACCCCGTTTCATCTGCTGCTGCTTTTGCAACCGCTAAAGAAACACCAAGTATTGCGTTTGCACCTAAATTTGATTTATTCTCCGTTCCATCTAGCTCAATTAACTTAGCATCAACCGCTTTTTGATCACAAATATCAAAACCATTCAATGCCTCATCGATGATAGAATTCACATTTGCAACAGCCTTTAAGACACCTTTGCCCATGTAATAATCTTTATCACCATCACGTAACTCAACTGCTTCATGGATTCCTGTAGACGCCCCAGACGGAACAGCTGCTCTCCCCATTGCTCCAGAAGTTGTAATCACATCAACTTCAACAGTTGGATTACCTCTAGAATCAAGGATTTGTCTTGCTATTATTTTTGCTATAAAACTCATGTTATCTTTTTATTATTCAAGTATTGGAATACTTAAAATTATTAATTACTCATATTTTCTACGAATTGATCGAACAAGTATCTGGAATCATGCGGTCCTGCGGATGCTTCTGGGTGATACTGAACCGAGAAGATTTTCTTCCCTTTCAATTCTATTCCTGCAACTGTATCATCATTCAGGTGAATGTGTGTCATCTCAACATCTTTGTTATTTTCCAAACTTTCTTTAGAAATAACAAAACCGTGATTTTGAGAAGTAATTTCTCCTTTACCTGTTTTTAAATTCTTTACTGGATGATTAATTCCCCGGTGACCGTTGAACATTTTCTCTGTTTTCAATCCTTGGCTTAAACCTAAAATTTGATGACCTAAACAAATACCAAAAACAGGTTTATTTGCATTCACAATTTCTTTCACCAATTCAATTGAATTAGACATCGCTGAAGGATCACCAGGACCATTCGACAACATATATCCATCAGGATTAAACGCATTGATTTCTTCTAAAGAAGCATCGAGAGGAAAAACTTTCACATGGCAACCTCTATCCGCAAGGCAAGAAACAATACTTTTCTTTACACCAAAATCGAGTAATGCAACTTTCTTTTGAGCATTTTCAGGTTTAACTTCGTAGGCTTTTTTAGTTGCTACTTTAGAGGATAATTCGAGCCCATCCATCGAAGGAACTTCCTTTAATTTATTTTTTAAAATTTCGATATCCGTAATTTCCGAAGAAATGATTGCATTCATTGCACCTTTGCTACGAATATGTCGAACCAAAGAACGTGTATCAATGTCTGAAATACCGACCTTGTTATTCTCCATCATATATTCTTGTAAAGACTTAGAACCAGATGCTCTAGAATAGCCTTCCGAGAATTTATTGATGACCATTCCGGCGATTTTCATTCCCTCAGACTCAGTTTCCTCATCATGGACTCCATAGTTTCCGATGTGAGCAGTTGTCATCACCAAAATCTGTCCGTAATAAGAAGGGTCAGTAAACACTTCTTGATAACCAGTCATCCCGGTATTAAAAGCAATTTCTCCAGTAGTAGTTCCGATTAGGCCAATTGCTGCGCCTTGAAATACTGTTCCATCCTCAAGAAGTAAAACAGCTATTTTTTTATCCTCCATTCTGAAAATTTCTTACAAAGTTAGCAAAAGCAAATTGATTAATTGTGAGAAAATTGAACATAAAAAAAGGGCAATCATTGATTGCCCTTTTCTAGTGTATTGTAGAAGATAATTAAGCTGGTTTACCACCATCCATTTCATCTTGCCATTTTTTCAATTCATCCCACTTACCTTCAGCAGCCATTTTAGCTTGGTCACACCAAGTCGCTGGTTCTTTACCTGCTAATGTTTTGTGTGCAGATAAGATTTCTTTAATTGCTTCTGGAGTAGATGCAGCTATGTCAGCGTATGTTGCTAGACCAGCCTCTGTTAAAACTTCAGCAATCTTTGGTCCGATTCCTTCAATTTTTTTCAAATCGTCAGCCTTCACTTCTTTTGCTTCTGTTTTTACTTCTTCTTTAACCTCTGCTGCAGCATCAACTTTCACTTCTTCAGCTGTTTCTGCAACAGTTTCATCAGTTGTAACTTCTGTTTTAGCAGCACCTGAACCACCTCTACGTGAACGACGAGTAGTTTTCTTTGATTTCTCATTTACGTAGATATCATTAAAGTCAACTAATTCAATCATACACATCTCAGCGTTATCACCTAGTCTATATCCTGTACGGATAATTCTAGTATAACCGCCTGGACGGTCTGCAATTTTAGGAGCAACATCTCTGAATAATTCAGTAACTGCTTCTTTTTGTTGTAGGTATCTAAAAACGAGTCTTCTCGAGTGAGTAGAATCTGTCTTTGACCTTGTTAGAATAGGCTCAACATATTTTCTTAAAGCTTTTGCTTTAGCAACAGTTGTGTTAATTGTTTTGTGCTCAATAAGAGAACAAGCCATGTTAGACAACATTGCCTTTCTGTGAGCTTTCTTTCTACCTAAGTGATTAAATTTCTTTCCGTGTCTCATAATTTAAAATTTCGCAAGTAACGGTTAACTGAACTTTGTATCGAACTAGTTCGGCCACCTATCACGCCATTTGTTTTTTTGTTAATAATTCCGATACTAATCTTTATCTAATTTATATTTAGAAACATTCATTCCAAAAGAAAGACCTTTATTATCAACTAAATCTTCTAATTCAGTTAATGACTTCTTACCAAAGTTTCTAAACTTCAATAAATCATTCTTATTGTAAGATACAAGATCTCCTAATGTTTCAACGTCTGCTGCTTTTAAGCAATTCAATGCACGAACAGATAAATCCATATCTACCAGTTTTGTTTTCAACAACTGACGCATATGCAATGACGTTTCATCAAATTCTTCCGTTTCTGATTTAACATCACTGTCTAATGTAATACGCTCATCAGAGAATAACATAAAGTGGTGAATCAAAATTGTCGCTGCTTCTTTCAAAGCTTCTTTTGGATGAATAGAACCATCTGTAACAATATTGAAAACTAATTTTTCATAATCAGTCTTTTGCTCAACACGAAAATTCTCAACTGCATACTTTACATTTTTAATAGGTGTAAAGATTGAATCAATTGCGATTGTTCCGAAAGCAGCATTGCTATCTTTATTTTCTTCAGCAGGATAGTATCCACGACCTTTAATAATCGTTAATTCCATTTCCAACTTTACTGAAGGCTCCATGTTGCAAATTACTAAGTCTGGATTCAATACTTGAAACGCAGAAGTGAATTTACCTAGATCACCAGCAGTTAATTTATCTTGTCCAGCAATTGAAACGATAACTGTTTCAGCATCTGTATCTTCAATTTGTTGTTTGAAGCGTACTTGCTTTAAGTTCAAAATAATTTCAGTAACATCTTCTACGATACCTTTGATTGTAGAAAACTCATGATCAGCACCTTCGATGCGAACCGATGAAATCGCATACCCTTCCAATGAAGAAAGTAAAATACGTCTCAATGCATTACCAACTGTAATACCATACCCTGGTTCTAAAGGACGAAATTCGAATTGTCCTTCATGTTCGTCAGAGTTGATCATTATAACCTTGTCTGGTTTTTGAAAATCTAATATTGCCATTTTTCTTCTTTTTAATTGTTCTTCGGTTGCGCGGTTCGATAGATTGAAGAAATCCAATCAAACCCTTTCGCCGAAATTCAATATAATTAATTATTACTTAGAGTACAATTCAACGATTAACTGCTCTTTGATGCTTTCTGGTATCATTTCTCTTGTAGGAGCTCCTACAACTTTTCCTTCCATATTAGAAGGATTCCAATCTAACCAATCAAAGTTTTCAGTTCTTGCGGCCAATGAGTTAGAGATTGCTTCTAAAGATTTAGATTTTTCTCTTACACCAACTACATCACCAACTTTTAATGAATAAGAAGGAATGTTTACCACGCTTCCATTCACTGTTATATGTTTGTGAGAAACTAATTGTCTAGCTCCACGACGAGTAGGTGAAACACCTAGTCTGTAAACCATGTTGTCTAATCTAGCTTCACATAATTGTAACAAGACTTCACCTGTAATACCTTTCATGCTTGAAGCTTTCTTAAACATATTCGAGAATTGTTTCTCAAGAATACCATAAGTGTACTTTGCTTTTTGTTTTTCTGCTAACTGAATTGCGTATTCAGATTGCTTACCTCTACGTCTGTTTGGACCGTGTTGTCCTGGACCGTATTGTCTTTTTTCCAACGACTTGTCTGGTCCGAAGATTGGATCTTGGAAACGACGTGCGATTTTTGATGTTGGACCTGTATATCTTGCCATTTTGTTTTTTTGTTAAAGGGAGAATATGAATTAAGGCTTCCTCCTCCGATATTCTTAATTCCCTTATGTTATTATTTACTATACTTATTAAACTCTTCTTCTTTTCGGAGGACGACATCCGTTATGTGGCATTGGAGTAACATCAACAATTTCTGTCACTTCAATTCCTGCATTATGTAGTGATCTGATAGCAGATTCACGACCTTGTCCAGGTCCTTTTACATATACTTTAACTTTACGTAGTCCGAAGTCATGTGCTTCTTTTGCAGCATCTTCCGCAGCAACTTGTGCAGCGTAAGGTGTGTTCTTTTTAGAACCTCTGAAACCCATTTTCCCAGCTGAGGACCAAGATATAACTTGTCCTGAGTTGTTAGTCAATGAAATAATGACATTGTTAAAGGTAGCTTGAATATGCGCTTGTCCCAATGCATCTACTTTGACTTTTTTCTTCTTCTTTTGATTCGATTTTGCCATTCTATTAGCTTTTTTATTTGTTCTTTAATCGTCCTAAAATAAATTAAGAGATTACAAGGAATGAAGAATCATTCCTTGTAATCATCTCAAATTACTTCTTCTTATTAGCTACTGTTTTTCTTCTACCTTTTCTAGTACGAGAATTGTTTTTAGTTCTCTGTCCTCTTAAAGGCAAACCTGATCTATGACGAATCCCTCTAGTACATCCAATATCCATCAAACGTTTGATGTTTAATTGAACTTCAGAACGTAATGCTCCTTCTACTTTGATATCGTTCATTTCTGTACGGATAGCTGAAAGTTGATCATCTGACCAATCTTGAACTTTCACACTATGGTCAATTTTTGTTTTGTCCAAAATTTGTTTAGCTCTACTTCTTCCAATTCCGTAGATGTAAGTCAATCCGATTACACCTCTTTTGTTTTTTGGTAAATCAATACCTGCAATACGTGCCATATTATTCTATTTTACCCTTGTCTTTGTTTAAACTTAGGATTCTTTTTGTTAATAACATAAACCCTTCCCTTTCTCTTAACGATCTTGCAATCTACCGATCGTTTTTTTACTGATGCTCTTACTTTCATCTTTTATAAAATTTACACTTCCGAAGAAGTTACAATTATTTGTATCTAAATGTTATACGCCCTTTTGTTAAATCGTAAGGCGACATTTCTACTTTCACTTTATCTCCTGGTAGAATTTTAATGTAATACATTCTCATTTTCCCAGATATGTGTGCAGTAATTACGTGACCGTTATCTAATTCAACGCGGAACATTGCGTTAGATAATGCTTCGATGATTACTCCATCTTGTTCTATTGATGCTTGTTTTGCCATAATTACATTCCTGAAGTTTCGTTTTGAGTTCTTCTACCTTGAATTCTTGTACCTTCCATTAAACTATCCATGTGACGATTTAACAAATAAGATTCAACTTGTTGAAGTGTGTCCAATACAACACCCACCATAATTAATAGAGATGTACCTCCAAAGAACATTGCAAATGCATCATTAACTCCTGCGATTTTTGCAATTGCTGGAATGATAGCAATGAATGCTAAGAAAATAGATCCTGGCAATGTAATTCTAGAAACTAAAGAATCGATATAACCAGCAGTTTCTTCACCTGGACGAATGCCTGGTATAAAACCACCACTTCTTTTCAATTCATCAGCAATCTTACGAGGGTTAATCATAATCGCAGTATAGAAATACGTAAAGACAATAATCAATACGAATAATAATGCATTATAACCAAAACCGTAAATATCTCCCATATACTTAGCAATAAATCCATCGCCTTGTCCCATCATCATCATTGGTACCGTCATAATTGCTTGCGCAAAGATGATTGGCATTACACCAGAAGCATTCACCTTAATAGGTAAGTAGTTTCTTGTACCTTGATCTTCAGCAGCTCTTGCACCAACAACACGTTTTGCAGTATTCAGGGGGACTTTACGCACACCTTGAACAATTAAAACAGTTCCTAACACAACGACCATGAAGACGAAGATTTCAACAACAATTTTGATTAAGTTACCAGATTCAACAGCGAATCCAAATTCAGCCATAAAGGCTTCAGGAAGTCTCGCTAAGATACCCACTGTGATTAAAAGAGAAATACCATTACCGATACCTTTATCTGTAATTCTTTCTCCTAACCAAACAGCAAACATTGCTCCTGCCACTAATACAATGATAGACTGAGCCCACCATAAGGTACCAGCATCAACTGGAAGTGCACCTTTACTTTCGACGTAAAGTCCAAGGTAACTAGGTGCTTGTAATGCACAAATAACAATCGTTAAGATACGCGTAAAATTATTGATACGCTTTCTTCCCGACTCTCCTTCATTTTGCATCTTTTGAACTGCTGGAACAGCCATTCCTAGAAGTTGCATGATAATCGAAGCACTAATGTATGGCATAATACCTAATGCCATAATTGAAGCGTTCGAGAACCCACCTCCTGAGAACAGTGAAAGTAGTGTCTCTAACATATTCTGACCTCCATTCTCTTGCGCAGCAGCTAGTGCGGTGTAGTTTACACCTGGCAAAATTACGAAAGATCCGATACGATAAATTAGAATAAGAAAGAGTGTCAATAAGATTCTCTTTCTTAATTCTTCTACCTTCCAGATATTCTTTAAGTTATTAATTAGTTTTTTCATCTATATTAAAATGTTGGCAAAGATAGTTAGATTTCTGAACAATTCCCACCTTGTCCTTCAATTGCTTCTTTTGCAGTTGAAGAAAACTTGTGAGCAGTCACATTAATCTTTGTCTTCAATTCACCTCTACCCAATACTTTAACTAATTCATTTCTAGACACTAATCCATTTTCTTGAAGGATTTCTGGTGTAATTTCTTTCACCTTTTTTCTTTCAATTAATGATTGAATAATATCTAAATTAATTGCTTTATACTCAACTCTGTTGATATTCTTAAAACCAAATTTAGGAACTCTTCTTTGAAGTGGCATTTGTCCACCTTCAAATCCGATTTTTCTTGAATAACCTGATCTTGATTTTGCTCCTTTATGTCCTCTAGTAGAAGTACCACCGCGTCCTGATCCTTGACCACGCGCAATTCTCTTTCTATTTTTAGTAGAACCTTTTGCTGGAGTTAAATTATGTAAATTCATCTGTTTAATGTTTTTAAAGTTTAGTCAACTACTTCTACTAAGTGTTGAACCTTCTTAACCATTCCTAGGATTTGTGGAGTTGCTTCTTTTTCAATTACTTGATTCAACTTCTTTAATCCTAGTGCCTTAATCGTAGCTTTCTGTCTAGCAGGACGATTAATAGCGCTTCTTACTTGCTTAATTTTTATTTTCGCCATGTCGCTCTATTTAACCGTTAAATACTTTATCAAGGTCTACTCCTCTTTGTCTAGCAACCTGTACAGCATCTCTCATTTGAGAAAGTGCATCGATTGTTGCTTTAACAACGTTGTGAGGGTTAGATGATCCTTGTGATTTTGCTAAGACATTATGTACACCAACGCTTTCCAATACTGCACGCATCGCACCACCGGCGATAACCCCAGTACCTTCAGATGCTGGACGCAATAAAACTCTTGCACCACTGAATTTACCTTTTTGAATATGAGGAACTGTTCCGTGAAGAATAGGAACTCTAATTAAGTTCTTCTTCGCGTCATCAATTCCTTTAGAAATTGCTTCTACAACTTCTTTTGCTTTTCCTAAACCATGACCAACGATACCGTTTTCATCACCCACAACAACTATTGCTGAGAAACTAAACGTACGTCCACCTTTTGTAACTTTCGTTACACGGTTTATGGCTACCAGCTTATCTTTAAGCTCGATATCCGCAGATTTTACTCTTTGTTCAACTTTTGCCATTATTATAATTTTAGTCCGCCTTCTCTTGCTGAGTCAGCTAGTGATTTAACTCTACCGTGGTATAAATAACCGTTTCTATCAAAGACAACAGTTTCTATTCCGGCTTTTTTTGCCAAGTCTGCAACTTGTTTTCCAACTGCTGCAGCTTGTTCTACTTTATTTCCTTTTGCAATTTTACTGTTATACGATGACGCTGAAACTAGTGTTTTCCCTGTCGAATCGTCAATAATTTGCGCGTAAATCTGTTTGTTACTTCTGAACACAGATAAACGAGGCATCGCAGAAGTACCAGTAATTTTCTTTCTGATTCTTCTTTTGATTTTTGCTCTTCTATTTACTTTACTAAATGCCATAACTTAAATTAATGATATCTACTTAATTATTTCGCTGCTGTTTTACCAGCTTTTCTTCTGATCTCTTCACCTAAGAATCTTACACCTTTACCTTTATATGGTTCTGGTTTACGGAGGGAACGAATTTTGGCAGCGACTTGACCAACTAATTGTTTATCGTGAGATTCCAGTGTAATCACTGGTGCCTTACCTTTAGCTGATTCTGCAGTTACCTTAACTTCTTTTGCAATTTCCATAACGAAAGGGTGTGAATAACCTAAAGACAAATCTAATTTTTGACCATTAGCACTTGCTCTGTATCCAACTCCAACTACTTCTAATTGCAATTTGTACCCTTCCGAGACTCCAACAATCATATTTTGAACTAGCGCACGGTATAAACCATGTTTTGCTCTATGATCAGGTGTATCTGATTCGCGGGTGAAAGTTATTGTACCGTCTTCTATAGACATTGTAACACAAGAATCCATTTCTTGAGTTAACTCGCCTTTAGAACCCTTCACAGTAACTACGTTACCGTCAACTTTCACTTCAACTCCACTCGGGATTGTTACTGGGGATTTACCTATCCTTGACATTTCTGTAAAAATTTAATTAATATACGAAAGCGAGAACTTCTCCACCTACGTTTTCTCTTTTTGCTTGTTTTCCTGTGATAACACCTTTGTTTGTAGAAACAATCGCTATACCAAGTCCATTCAATACACGTGGCATCTCTTGAGAACCGTTGTATTTTCTTAAACCTGGACGAGAAGCTCTTTCCAATTTAGTAATTGCTGGAACTTTCGTTGATTGATTGTACTTCAAAGCAATCTTAATGTTACCTTGTTTGTCATCCTCGATGAACTTGTAATCAGTAATGTAACCTTGGTCAAATAAAATTTGAGTCATTGCTTTCTTTACATTAGAAGCTGGAATCTCAACTGTTTTTAACTTAGCTGCACTAGCGTTACGAATCCTCGTAAGATAATCCGCTATTGGATCTGTATTCATAATTTAAAATTTTCGGAAGCGGTTTTCATTCTCGATTGCTATCGGAATAAACCTACCACCAGTTTATACTATTTACCAACTTGCTTTTCTCACACCTGGGATCTTACCTGCCAATGCCATTTCACGGAATGTTACCCTTGAAATACCGAATTGACGCATATATCCTCTAGGACGTCCTGTTAATCCACATCTGTTGTGAACTCTACATTTCGCAGAATTTGCAGGTAACTTTTGGATTGCAATCATTGCATCCCATTTCGCTTCTTGCATTTCATCTGAGTCGTCAGTTGATTTTAAAATCTTTGTTAACTCAGCACGCCTTTCAGCATATTGAGCTGCCATTCTTTCTCTTTTACGCTCACGCGCTTTCATTGATTCTTTTGCCATCTCTCTATTTTTTAATAAAAGGGAATCCGAATTCGTCTAATAGAGCTTTACCCTCTTCATCACTTTTTGCAGTGGTAACGAAAGTAATGTCCATACCCATAATACGACTCACTTTATCAATATCAATTTCTGGAAAGATAATGTGTTCTTTAACACCCATGTTAAAATTACCTCTACCATCAAAACCTTTAGGATTGATTCCTCTAAAATCTCGTGTTCTTGGAAGTGCAACAGCTAAAAGACGATCTAAGAAATCGTACATACGATCTCCTCTAAGCGTTACTTTTGTACCGATTGGCATTCCTTTTCTCAACTTAAAATTAGAGATATCTTTCTTTGATAATGTTGCGATAGCTCTTTGACCAGTAATGCGAGAAATATCATCTATTGCATTGTCAATCAATTTTTTATCAGCAACAGCATCTCCGATACCTTGGCTAATTACTATTTTTTGAAGTTTTGGTACAGACATTACCGTCTTGTATCCAAACTTTTCAGTAAGCGCTGAAATAATTTCAGTGCTATACTTTTCCCTAAGTCTTGGTGTATAACTCATTACTTAATTTCCTCCCCGGACTTTTTAGAATAACGTACTAATTTACCTTCTTTGTTCTCTTTACGGCAGGTGCGTGAAGCAACTCCGTTGTGAACAACCATAAGGTTAGAAATGTGAATTCCTGCTTCGGATTCAACAATTCCACCTTGAGGGTCAGCTGCGCTTGGTTTAGTGTGTTTCTTCATTAAGTTAACACCTTCTACCAAAGCTCTTTGCTTTCTCTTATCGATCGAAAGGATTTTACCTTCTTGACCGTTCGATTCACCTGCTAAAACTTTAACAGTGTCTCCGACTTTAATGTGTAATTTCTGTTGCATAACTTCAATTATTTTAAAGCACCTCAGGAGCCAATGAAACGACTTTCATAAAGTCAGCATCACGAAGCTCTCGGGCTACGGGTCCGAAAATACGTGTTCCTCTCATCTCACCAGCTTGATTTAAGATAACGCAAGCGTTATCGTCAAACCTGATGTAAGATCCGTCGGCACGACGTATTTCTTTCTTAGTTCTTACTATTACTGCCGTGGCAACTGTTCCTTTCTTGACAGCTCCAGAGGGCATTGCACTCTTAACAGTAACGACAATCTTATCACCAACAGAAGCATATCTTCGTTTAGTTCCGCCTAATACGCGGATACAAAGTACTTCTTTGGCTCCAGAGTTGTCTGCTACTTTAAGTCTTGATTCCTGTTGTATCATTACTAAAAATTATTTAGCTCGTTCAATAATTTCTACTAACCTCCAATTTTTCGATTTCGAAAGAGGTCTTGTCTCCATGATTCTAACTGTATCGCCTTCGTTACAGTCATTTTTTTCATCGTGTGCGACAAATTTACTAGTCTTCTTGACGAACTTACCATATTTAGGGTGTTTTACTTTTCTCTCTACAGAGATAACAATAGATTTTTCCATCTTACTGCTAGTAACAATCCCGATACGTTCTTTTCTTAAATTACGCTTTTCCATTTCAAGCTTTTTTTATCACAAGCGACTATGCTTGTGCTTCACGATTAGTTAATTCTGTCTTCAATCTTGCGATTGTTCTTCGGACATTTTTGATCTGAATTGGATTTTCCATTGGAGCAACTGTATGCGCTAATTTCATTTTAGCAAGTTGTTCCGAAAAATTTGAAATCTGATCTTTCACATCTTCGATTGACATCTTTGTGATTTCTATCTGCTTCATCATTCCTCTATTTTGCAGGTACTACATAATCGTTACGAGTAACGAATTTACATTTCACTGGCATTTTTTGTGCTGCCAAACGCATTGCTTCTTTAGCAACATCGTAAGGAACACCGTCGCATTCGAACAAGATTCTTCCTGGTCTAACAACTGCAACGAAGTGACTTGGAGCACCTTTACCTTTACCCATTCTCACCTCTGCTGGTTTAGCAGTAACCGGTTTGTCTGGAAAAATTCGGATCCATACTTTCCCTTCACGCTTCATGTATCTAGTAACGGCGATACGAGCAGCTTCAATTTGACGGGATGTAAGCCATCCTGGCTCTAGTGTCTTAAGTCCAAAAGACCCGAAAGCTACAGTGCTACCTCTATGAGCTAGACCTCTGTTTCTACCTTTCTGAGCTTTTCTAAATTTGGTTCTTTTTGGCTGTAACATTTCTAATTAATTTTCTATTCCGTAAACGGAAATTATTTTTTTCTTCTTTTTCCTCCAGCTGGTCTTCTTCCGCCACCTTTTTGGCCTGAAGACATACCTACATTTGGAGAAAGATCTCTTTTACCATATACCTCACCTTTACATATCCAAACTTTGATACCAAGTTTACCATATGTAGTTTGAGCTTCTGCTAAAGCATAATCGATGTCTGCTCTGAACGTATGTAACGGAGTACGTCCATCTTTGTACATCTCTGAACGAGCCATTTCTGCGCCATTCAAACGTCCGGAAATCTTAACTTTGATTCCTTCTGCTCCCATTCGCATTGTACTCGCAATAGACATTTTAATCGCTCTTCTAAAAGAGATTCTAGCTTCCAATTGACGAGCGATACTGTCAGCAACTAAACGAGCATCCAATTCTGGACGTTTCACCTCGAAGATGTTGATTTGAATATCTTTCTTCGTCAATTTTTTAAGCTCTTCTTTTAGCTTATCGACTTCTTGTCCACCTTTCCCAATAATTACACCTGGTCTCGCTGTGTTAATAGTAACGGTTACTAACTTCAACGTTCTCTCGATGATAATCTTAGAAAGACTTGCTCTAGATAAACGAGCTTGAAGGTACTTACGGATTTTATCATCTTCGATGATTTTATCTCTGTAATTACGTCCTCCATACCAATTAGATTCCCATCCTTGAATGTAACCTAATCTATTTCCTATTGGATTTGTTTTTTGTCCCATTTATCTAAAATTATTCTGCGTTCTTACCGTCAACGACGATAGTTACGTGATTTGATCTTTTTCTAACTCTATGCGCACGACCTTGTGGAGCTGCTTGAATTCTTTTCAACATTCCTGCTGATCCAACTTCAATTGATTTAACAAACAATGTTGTTTCCTCAATGCTCTTTTCTTCATTTTTCTGTTCCCAATTGGCAACAGCTGATCTCAACAATTTCCCAAGGCTTATAGAAGCATCTTTAGAATCATGTTGTAAAATATTTAGAGCTTTATTAACCTCTACACCTCTAATAAGGTCTGCAACTAATCTCATTTTTCTAGGAGTGATTGAAGAATTTTTCAATTGCGCGAAAGCGATTGATTTATTTTCTTCTTTTCTTTTATCAGCTCTTAGTCTTTTTCTAGCACCCATAACCTATCTTTTCTTATCTTTTTTACCACCTGCATGACCACGGAAGTTACGCGTTGGAGAAAATTCTCCTAACTTGTGTCCTACCATATTCTCTGTTACAAAAACAGGGATAAATTTATTACCATTATGTACTGCGAAAGTTAACCCAACGAAGTCTGGAGAAATTGTACTTGCTCTTGACCATGTTTTGATAACTGACTTACTTCCTGATGCCTGTGCATCATCCACTCTCTTTAATAACTTATAGTGTATAAATGGTGGTTTTTTCAACGAACGACTCATATCCTAATTATTTTTTTCTTCTTTCGATGATAAACTTATCTGAGTACTTCTTTTTAGCACGCGTTTTGAATCCTTTTGCAGGAATACCATTACGTGACCTTGGGTGACCTCCGGAATTCTTCCCTTCACCACCACCCATTGGGTGATCGACAGGATTCATTACCACTCCACGTACACGTGGACGACGACCCAACCATCTTGAACGACCTGCTTTACCAGATACTGTCAAGTTGTGTTCAGAATTTGAAACTGACCCGATCGTTGCGATACAAGTAGTTAAAATCATTCTAGTTTCACCAGAAGGCATTTTAACGATTGCATAACGTCCATCACGAGCGTTCAATTGTGCGTAAGTACCTGCTCCACGAGCAATAGCACCACCTCTACCAGGTTTTAATTCAATGTTATGAATTACAGTACCTAATGGAATGTCTGCTAAAAATAGCGCATTTCCAACATTAGGTGTAGCTTCTGTTCCAGACATTACTTTGTCTCCGACTTTAAGTCCGTCAGGAGCAATAATGTAACGTTTTTCACCGTCAGCATAAAATAACAAAGCAATTCTTGCAGTACGATTTGGATCGTATTCGATCGACTTAACCGTAGCAGGAATACCATGCTTTTCTCTTTTGAAATCAATGACACGGTACTTTTGTTTATGACCACCGCCAATATAGCGCATCGTCATTCTCCCGTCATTGTTTCGACCACCGTTCTTATTCTTTCCTTTTACAAGAGACTTTTCAGGAGTCCCTTTAGTAATTTCAGAATAATCACTAACGACCTTGTGTCTTTGCCCTGGAGTTGTAGGCTTGAATTTTTTAAGACCCATTCTTTAAATGATTAAAAGTTATTAAATAAATCAATCGTCTCTCCATCTGCAACAGTAACAATGGCTTTTTTCCATTTTTTACTTTTTTGCTCAACGATACCTCTATTCGTATATTTCGTAGAGGATTTCCCACCGCCATAATTC
>JAJRQP010000278.1 GCA_024280195.1 Bacteroidota bacterium
ATCTTGAATTCCGAAAAAACCTTCTGATGCATTGTATGTTTGAACATAGTTCATCTTCGGGTCTGGAATCAACTTCTTAAATTGTTCTCGATAAGGTTCAAAACTCACACCTCCATGCATAAATAATTCAAGATTAGGCCAAACTTCTTTGAGGTTCTTTTTTCCAGAAATTTCCAAGACCTTATTAGCAAGAACCATTGTCCAACTTGGGACTCCAGCAAGAATAACAACATTCTCCTTGATAGTAGATTCGGCCATTTTTTGCATCTTCTCTTGCCAGTCCGTCATTAAGGTAATCTCCTTTGATGGGGTTCTTCGTGCTTCAATATACCAAGGCAGATTCTTTACAATAATCGCTGATAAATCTCCAAAATAAGAATCCGAACTCAACTCATTAATCTCTGCGCTTCCTCCTACAATAAGGTGCTTTCCATTATAGAGTTTACGGTTTTCGTGATTATCATAATACATAGCCAATAAGTCCTTACCTCCTTTATAGTGACAACCTTCTAAAGACTCTTTGGTAACTGGCAATATTTTACTGCGACTTGTTGTTCCCGAAGATTTTGCAAACCAATTTGTTTTGTTAGGCCACAGTAAACTTTTCTCACCTTGCATAGCTCTATCAATCCACATTTTTGCATCTTCATAAGTTTGCAAGGGAACCGTTCTTCGATAATCATCGTAACAGCCAACCATTTTGAAATCATTAATTGCACCATAAGTTGTCGTAGCACCTGCACGTATCAAATTACCGAATAATTCTTGTTGCACCTGATGAGGATTCTCTCGAAAAAGATCAATTTGATGAATTCTTTTCTTCATCATCCAAGAAAAAATGGAATTGAAAGGCATTGTGATTACTATAGTTTAAACAAAAAAATCCTATTCGTCAATGACGGACAGGATTCAATTTTATAAAGTTTTTTTTATCCGAAAGCAATGATACAACCTATAACAGCCAATAATGCTATTGTTACGATTGTTCCTAACGCTACTGTAGATTTTTCAAAATGTATAAATGACATAACTAATTCTTTTTTTCAAAGGTAGAAAATAATCTATAAAATCTTACTTGTAAACACAATTTATTTTACCAAATGAAAATCTCGAACTCGCGTGTATTGAGGTTTAATCACCCATTCTCCTTTTGTATTAATAAAACCCCACAAGCCTTGCATGTTTTGAACGGCAGCAAAACCATTCTTAAAATTGCGAATTGCTTTTGCTTGTTCTTCAAAGATCATTTCTCCCTTCTTATTAATAAAGCCCCACTTATCAGTAGTACGAACTCCTGCAAAACCTTCGTTAAAATTCTTCACTTTTAAGTACGATGCCTTAATAACCCATTCTCCTTTTGCATCAACATACCCGAATTTTTTTCCTTGTCGAGCAAAAGCTAGTCCATCGTAAAAATCACCATAAGCAATTGCTCCATCTGCTTGAACTTCATTCCCTTTTTTATTGATTAATTTCCAACCAGCAGCATCTTTCACTCGTGCCATTCCTGTTTCTGTATCCATTTTTTTCCCAGCAAGGTATCTTGCGCTAATAATCCATTCTGCTTTAGTATTGATATATCCAACTTGCTTGTTAAAATTTTTTGCCCAAGCAACACCACCAATCATGTGACCAACACCTAAAAATTTAGGTTCGATTACAACCTCACCCTTTGTGTTCAGAAAACCAAATAATTCATTCTTACCACGAAAAGGAGCAAATCCTTCAGAGAATTTACGAATCTTTAGAAGATTCTCTTTTACTTCTATTTTTTCACCCTCTGCAGAAAGAATGTAAAAAGACATTCCCATCTTAGCTGTAGCATAACCATCTACAAATGGAGAAATAAAATCAAACGTAGGTTCAAAAAGAATTTCTCCTTTTAGGTTGATTACACCTTTCTTTTTCTTTGAAACAATAATTGCTACACCATCTTTAAAACTCGTTTTTCCAAAACCAAAAACACTTGCTGGTTCAAAACGTTTTAATTGAACGTCAATCATTTCATTCTTTACATTGATAAATTTCCAAGTTTTAGTTGCAACATCAAAAACAGGTGTCACTCCATCTTCGTTAAAATCGACCACTGTTTTATAAGAAGGTTCAATTAAGATTTCGCCTTTCTCATTCAAATATCCCCAATTGTATTTAGAATCAACTGGTTTGTAAGACGCTACTAAAGTCTGCGCAAAAGAAGATGCACTTAATAGTAAAACTGTTAGGAATGTTACTTTTTTCATGTGAATTAAATTTTAATTATTGGTTAAATAAATAGGTAATAGGTTAACATTAAACTAATCTCTTCCTCCTATTAATCTGAGAATTGATAAGAATAAGTTAACAAATAAAATATACAATTGCAAACCTCCAACCAAGGCAAGTTTACTTCTATCTAAACCTGAGAGGGATTCATTTTGCGCTATTCCTTTTAATTGTTGCATATAATATGCTGTTAAACCTGTAAAGACAAAGACACCTATGACAGAAATAGCGAAATCTAACATTGAACTCCCTATAAACAGGTTCGCTATTCCAGCAATAAAAATACCAATAAACCCCATATACATTAAACTCCCAAATTTAGTCAAGTCAGTTTTGGTTGTGACACCAAGAATTGCCATACCTCCAAAAGCACCGGCCGTAACAAAGAAAGTAACGCCAATATCTTGTCCTGAGTAAGCTAAAAGCACAGAGCTTAAACTTAACCCCATTAAGGCTGAAAATCCAAAAAACAGAATCAGAAGCAGACCAAAAGAAAGTCGTTGATATGCCATCTGAATAAGAAGACCTAACCCAATTGGCGCAAACATAACCACATAGAACAAAGTAGAAGTTCCTGTTCCAGAGGCATTCACAAAATGCTTCATAAAGAATTCTGGTGTTCCGAAAGAATAAGCTACTAGTCCCGAAATCACCATTGCGGCAAACATATAAGCGTAAACATTCTTAAAAAATTCACGTGTAATTTCTTGTGTGTATGCCTGTCTGTCTTGATCTAAAATTTCATTCATCTTAATGTAATTTAGCTTGTATTAAATTAATAAATTCTTTTCGAGTTGAATCATTGGTCATAAATAATCCGATAAATGCGCTGGATGTTGTCACAGAATTTTGCTTTTGAACTCCTCTCATTTGCATACACATATGAGAAGCCTCAATCACAACTGCAACTCCCTTTGGGTTTAAAACCTCTTGAATCGCATCTCTAATTTCGAGGGTTAGTCTTTCTTGAACCTGTAAGCGTCGTGCAAAAGCATCTACTACCCTAGGGATTTTACTTAATCCAACTATTTTACCATCTGGAATATACGCAACATGAGCTTTCCCGAAGAAAGGTAGCATGTGGTGCTCGCACAGTGAATAAACTTCAATATCCTTCACAATAACCATTTCAGAATAATCTTCATGGAATATTGCCTGATTCAAAATATCTGCTGGGTTCAAATCATAACCATGCGTCAAAAATTGCATCGCCTTAGCAACACGTTCCGGTGTTTTTTGCAAACCTTCCCGATTTGGATCCTCTCCAATTTGCTCTAACACAACTTTAAAATTCTCTGAAAGAACCTTCGTTATGTCGTCATTGTATTTTTTATCTTCCATTATTCTCAATCTTAAAACGGTTGGTCTCCGCCATAGTATTCTACAAAATTATTCTCTGTTTCAACCAGTTTAATTTTTGCTAACTCACCCCCAGCCATAGCTATTGGTTCTTTCATCCTGTCCCAAACTTGAATCACAACATTCTCTGTAGAAGCCAACATTCCTTTTAAAAAAGGTACATCTAAGTTCAAATTCTTATGATCTAGAGGTTCAATTACTTCTTCTTTTATAATTCTACTCAAATCTTTTAAGTTCATCACAAAACCGGTATCAGGATTAGGAATCCCCTTAACTGTTACATAGATGGTAAAGTTATGTCCGTGCCAATTATGGTTACTGCACTTCCCAAAAACCTCCCAATTTTTCTCCTCTGACCAGTCTTCACGATACAGTTTATGTGCCGCATTGAATGATTCTCTTCTTGTAATATATACTGTTTTCACTTTCTTAAATTAGACTGCAAATATAATCAATAATCGTCTTGAATGGTTTTCTTCTAAAATCAGTAATGCCAGCAATCCTC
>JAJRQP010000279.1 GCA_024280195.1 Bacteroidota bacterium
CATTTGCCAATGCCTCTAAACGATCAAAGATAGATGGGAACATGGAAGCATAAATGTGTCCTATTTTCTCTTGCGTTCTTTTTGCCAATGCGCCATCTGGGTTACCCATTTCTTCATCGTTTGCAGCGGCTGTTAGCTTAAAATAAGCATTAATTGCGGCATACAAATGAGTGGTGTTGGTAGACCTCGTTGTTATCGCAACATTTCCTTTCTCGTAATACCCAAGAATGGATTCTAACTGACTAGCAAGTATATTACCTAATTTTTCTGCGCCTTTTTTATCCCCTACCGCATACATCACACGAACGTATTCATGTAAAATCCCGTCAGAATAAGCTGACAAAGTTTTACCATTGATTGTATAATTATCTCTTGGAGAAGGAGTTGGTTCACCGTAATCAATTACAATTTCAGGTGGCATGATTTCTAAAGAGCGTTGCAATAAATTCTTCGCTTTCTCAAGATTACTTGCTATTTCTTTCTCAGAAACCTCATCCGGAACACCAACTACATTTGCATTTGCAGAAAGATACATTTCTCTTTGCTTATTTGATTCTTTGGCTCTCAATGAGTTGACCATAAAATCTTCTGCTAAAGAAAGGAAGTGCAATCTGTATTGTGAAGTATGTCTTCTTGCATAATAATCAGTCAACACAGTTGGATTGTTCATCTGCCCATACGTGTATTTATTCATTAAATTATCGTACATTTTATCCGAATTAAATCGTGCTTGGGTATTCTTCAACGGACTCAATTCGAAGACCATTCCATTTTGCTTGATGAAACCTTTTCTATATAAAGCAAGAGAGACATCAGAACCTCCTGGAGAAGAGAAACCTACGCTTCGTTTCCAGTCATTATTCGCAAGAATATCAAGCATCATCACTTGTTCTCTTGTTAAACCTCTTTTCTCAAACTCAAAACGAACCTCTGTTAAACATTCTCCAGCTTGCGCTTTGGTAATCACTTCAGAACTCACTGCATTTTTTACATTAACAGGAAGAACGAAACCATTACTTGGAAAAATTCTCACCATTTGCCCTTGACCAAAATCAATCAAGTTAGCATCATCTCTTGTGAATTCCATTGCATCTGCAAGAACTGTTGAGTTCCATGATTTATCAAAATCAAGCAACAATTTTTGAAGTGCTTGTAAATTCTGTTCTGGCATCGTGACCATACTGCTTTGAGAAGCAATGAGTACATCCATCCCAGATTTCATCTTGTTATAAATCTGACTAGCAATGTTATCATTGGCCAATGGTGCAGCCATGATAGAGCGCATTTTATTCAACCTTCCAATCACTCTAGAATCAGTTGTAGATGCAGAATTCATCAACGTTGAACCTTGAATCGTTAAATTATTCACTGCTTGACGCATCTTAACTGGATTTGCATCCGCTCTTAACTCTATTACCTTTTTAATCACTTTAGGACTTGCTTTCAGGTAGAATAACTCAAATAAATCGGAGAATAAAACTTGATCCGTTTTACCTGCATACATCAAAATTTGATCTTCTGTAAACTTAATTGGTAAAGGATCCGACTCGTACGTTTTTAACTTCATTTGGTTAGTGTACCAATCTGTTTGCATCAACGAAAGGTTACAAACACGCACATCTGTTCTCTTACCTTCTACTTCTTGCATGTACCATAGTGGGAAAGTATCATTATCACCATTGGTGAATAAAATTCCATTTGGTCCATTTGACTTTAGATAATTGTAAGCTAAATCGTGAGCTGATGTCTTTAAACTTCTGTCGTGATCATCCCAACCTTGCATCCCCATAATCACAGGAATGAATAACCCGAGAATAACCGCAACGATTGCTCCTTGCTTTTCTTGCGTAAATACTTTCTTTAAACCAGTCATTAGTCCAAGAGCACCTGCTGCAATAATCACCATGATTAACCAAGAAATAGTTGTTGGCATTGACACTTCACTTCCCATATCAAAAATCAATGCTAAGAGAAGACCTGCACCTGCAATCATTCCTAGTTTTTTGTATTCATTGACTCCGAAAGATTTGAATGCTTCGTAGAGTGCATAGACTCCTATACCAATCCACATAGCAAAGAAATAGAATGAACCCGCATATGCATAATCGCGTTCTCTTGGTTCGTAAGGTTTAGGATTAAGATAAATAATAATTGCCAAACCTGTCAATAAGAACACCACCGTAATTACGAAAGCATCTTTTGGAGCTTTGTAATAATGGAAGAACAACCCTATGATTCCTAAAATTAATGGAAGCAAGAAGAACTTATTATTAGACGGGTTTTCACTCGTAAAATAGGGTTCTACATTGTCTTGTGTTCCTAAACGGGCATCATCTACGATGTCGAAACCAGTAATCCAATTTCCACGAACGGCTCCTCCTTCTGTATTTTGAATATCATTTTGACGGCCTGAGAAATTCCACATAAAATACCTCCAATACATCCAATTAACTTGATATTTGGTAAAGAAAGTCATGTTTTCTCCAAACGTTGGCAGTCTGTTTTTGTCTTTTCCTTTTTCGGTTGGAGTTCCATCATTCGGATCGTAGCCAGACCAATTTTTATAACCTTGAATTCTTCTTGCATCATTGGTCATAAACATTCTCGGGAAGAAAGTTGTTTGCGCATAAGTTGCAACGGCATTCTTTCGAGTAGATGCGTTTGATTCAAAATAATCTTCAGAGACTTCTGCTCCAGAAACTGTTTTTGCAAATTCTTCGGCACGTTTTTCATCTTCAAAAGCTTTGACAACCACATCGTTCTTGGTAACCACAAAACGACGCAAGTAGAATGGAGAAATATCTTTCCATTGATCTCTTGGGTTCTCTTTTGAATTCCAATAATTGCCAAATAAAATAGGAGAAGAACCGTATTGCTCACGTTTCAAATACGATTGAAGTGTTACTAAATTCTCTGGATCATTCTCATCTAGTGGAGTATTAGCATTCGAGCGAATAACGATAACAGCAAAAGATCCGTAACCGATTAATAATAACAACAGTCCCATTGTTGCAGAATATAAAACGGTCTTGTGCTTCTTTCTTGCGTATCTTATTAGCAGAACACCACCTATAATAACCAAAATAAAGAAGAAAATTGTTCCAGAATAAAAAGGCAAACCAAGTGACTTTACAAAGCCTACTTCAAACATCGAGGCCATTGAAATAGAACCAGAAATAACACCTACTTGAATAAATCCAAGAACGATTAAGGAAAGAATACCGACACCTAAAAACTTAGTCACCGTAACTGTTTTCTCGTATCTGAAGTAAATCACATACGCAATTGCTGGAACAACTAAGATACCTAAAAGATGGACTCCAATAGCTAAACCTAATAAGAACATGATTAATAACAACCATCTATCTGGCGAATAACCTTGCATCAAAGCACCGTGTTTTATTTCAGACATTTCTTCATCCCACTTCATAATAGCCCAGAAAATGGCAGCTGTAAACAATGATGACATTGCGTACACCTCACCTTCTACTGCTGAGAACCAAAATGATTCTGAAAAAGTATAAGCCATTGCTCCGACAAATGCACTCCCAAAAATGGCAATTTTATCACCTGTTGAAAGTGATGATTTTCCTTTCATCGCAATTTTTTTGACAAACATTGTCAGTGTCCAGAACATAAAAAGAATGGTTGCAGAACTGCAAAGAGCCGAAAGTCTATTGATCCATATTGCGACATTTTCAGGTTCAGCAAAGAAAGAAAACAACCTTCCCAACACCATAAATAATGGAGCACCTGGCGGATGTCCTACTTCTAACTTGTATGCTGCAGTTATGTATTCTCCACAATCCCAAAGTGACACCGTATCTTCAATGGTAATAAAAAATACTGTCGTTGCGATTAAAAACACCAACCAACCTAAGTAGCGGTTTAATTTGTTATAGCTCATATTGTAATGTTTCGTTTTAAGTGGCTCATAAAATTTAAAGAAATTAATAAGCAGTGCGAAAATAACAATATCTCATCAGGTTGTTATGAATCAAAAGTGAAATTTTGCCAAATTTTAGCTGTTGAAAAAAATAATTAAAGAAAAAAGTCATTTTTTTCATTCTCAATTTGTTTAAAAAAGAAATTTGTTAGTATCTTTGCCCTCGCAATTGTTGAATTGCAAATTGAAATTTTGTCCCATGGTGTAACTGGCAACACGTCTGTTTTTGGTATAGAAGAGTCTAGGTTCGAGCCCTAGTGGGACAACAAAAGCCGCCTTTTTCGAAAGGCGGCTTTTTTTATCTCTTATTTATTTTCCAATAACCGCTGAAATATTTCTCCTTTACCTCTTAATAACTCTATGCTGACCCAAATTAGTCTTAACAATATAAACATCTGCACTTAAGTTATTCATTCTCAATCGAACTTCATGTCGGTTCACATATTCAAAAGAAACTAAAGAAGTTACATCTCGTCCTAATAAATCAAAAACTTGAATTTGACCTAATCCCTCCATTTCTCCACTTATCGTTAACACATCCTTTACAGGGTTTGGATAATAGACCAGATCTTGGCTCGAACCAAAATTCACTTGTCTAATTTCTGAATAAGAAAACTGTCCATCAAAATCAACTTGTTTTAATCTGTAATAAGAATTACCCGTAAGTGGAGAATAATCAACTTCAAAATAATCAATTTCTTCTGTTGAATTCCCTGCACCAGAAACAAAACCTATTTCTTCCCACGTATTTAAATCACTCGAACGTTCAATAAGAAAATAATCATTGTTGTTTTCCGAAGATGTTGTCCAATTTACTTTTACTGTTTCTCTCTCTATAGAAGCATCGAAACTTAGCAATTCAATTGGTAATACAATCGCATCACAGGCAGTTCCGTTTTCGTCTCCCCAAACTAGATAGACATACCCAGGACTATAAATAAATGGATTCCAATTGCCTTGAATAGCATAAACTGCACGATTACGGTCAATTTCTTTCTGACTAACAGGATCTTGTGTATGCCATTGCAAAAGAACTTGCATAGCCCAATTCTGGATACTTGGATAAGTTGTTCCATCAATAAAACAAGCTCCTTGAGAATTAGCTCCTTGCCAAGCAGCCATATTATGTTGATATCTTGTTGCAATGTAAAAATACGTTCTTGCATAATCCCCCTTAAATTCATCAATTGGTTCAAAATACCGCTTACTACCTGTTGCTGGAGTGCAAGGGTAGGAGGCATTTGCTCCCATCATCCAACCATTTGAACCTGTTGTTGACGGAGTCAAAACCATACCTGGAGCATAATTGCTTTTTGAAGAATTCAATGATCTATCTGAAGCATAAATATGATGCATATCGGTGTTTATTGTATCACTCAAATTTGTACCTCCCCCCCACCAAGACCGAGGAAATGTATGTTCTCTATTGTAACAATTACCTTCTCCACCTGGGCAAGAACCTTGATCTCTATGCGTGCAATGATTGTACTCCACCTCACCTGTTGCTGCAGGTCTATCTGTAAACATATCCCAAACAATTGTTGCTGTACCGGCATCATTTAACCGTGTATCTGTATGCATTAGTGCATCCCAAACGTCATATTGAGAAGAAGAACTATACCTAATTCTTTCAGGCTGAACAACAATTAAATCATGTAATTCTTGTTTTAAATCGGCACAAGTTGCACCTGGGGTAACATTTACAAAATAATTGGCATCAATGTGCACATTGTCTATTCTATACAATTTAGAATTGGAAGAAGTTCCCGTATATTTGAAAGCAAAGTAAACAGCAGTACCCGCCACCATTCCAACATCAATAGCAGGATGTCTCTGAAAAGTAATATTAAAACAAGGTGTTGCATTCAAATCAATTAGCCTTAGTGGTAAGTTCGTCCAAGTTGCTGCCGCAACATCTGCCGGTGTGCCTCCATTGTTATAATTAGAAGAATAAACTAACTCAACAAAGTTTCCGTTGTTGGCATCAAAATAATCAAACATAAAGAACTCTTCTGTTTGAGCATCCATATTTATAGCTGGAGAAATTAACCAATCTTCATCGTTTACACCTCCTGAACCATCGATTTCCATATAATTAGCAGTTGGTGTCCAAACATCAGCCGCATCTGAAACATTTACAGATGACCAAGTACCAATTCCTGTATTAAAATTTTCTTGGTGAACAAAAACTTGAGATGAAGAGCTTCCAATATGGAAAAATAAAAACAAGGCAAATAGCCGTTGAATGGTGAGATTCATAATTTTATAGTTTAGTTGTATTAGCTATTCAAATATCGAAAATATTGCGCAAGCATACAAAAAAACACCCCTTCTTTCGACGAATAAAAACAGCGCTACTAATAGACCTCTACGGCTAAACCGATTCTTAACTAAGGAGTTGACTCTTTAATAATAAGTCTATATTTATCGTCAATTGTCGACGAAAAAACATTGTTATTGTTTCCTTTAACAAAAAAAAGCACCTCAAATAGAGGTACTTCAGTTATTTAACTTCGTTTTAAACGACTTTATTCTTCTTCGTCAAAAATTCTTTTTGGCTTCATCATTTCAAATGCACCAATAGTAATCCAGAATGGTAAAATGAATCCCATAAGGAATAATAATAGCCAAAATGCCATTCCACCAAATAAAAGAAACAATACTATACCTAAAATACTCATGTGTTGTTATTTTTGTATTACAAAATATTAATTGCCGTAAAAATAAATAAATTATTCATATCAAATACACAAAATCATGAAATATCGTATTGAAAAAGACACAATCGGTGAAGTAAAGGTACCAGCAGACAAATATTGGGGTCCCCAAACAGAACGATCACGCAATAATTTCAAAATAGGTCCTTCTGCTTCTATGCCAATCGAAATAGTGCATGCGTTTGCATATTTAAAGAAAGCAGCAGCGTATGCAAACTGTGAATTAGGTGTTCTTTCTGAAGAAAAAAGAAATCACATATCTAAAGCAGCAGATGAAATCATTGCAGGGAAATTTGATGACCAATTTCCTTTGGTAATATGGCAAACAGGTTCAGGAACTCAAAGCAATATGAATGTGAATGAAGTTATTGCTAACATAGCTCATGTGAATGC